>CAZHPP010000384.1:0-4377 GCA_964534535.1 uncultured Victivallales bacterium
CCATGTCCCAATCCTGCGGATCCACGGCGGATGCCGCACCACCGCCGCCGATCGACAAGGTCCTTGCCTCGAAGAAAGGCTCCCTGCTCTTCTACCAGTTCCCGTTCTACATCATGGACAATATTCCGGAATGGAGCTTCTTTGAAAAGCACTGGAAAGGTTTTCCGCCCCGCGCATACGATTTCCGCAACGCCGGCGCCATGGCCTGGAAATGCAATCCCGGCGACCGCGACTGGCAGGACCTGTATCTTTCCAAATTCACCGCCCACCTGAAGCGGTTCCCGTGGGACGGCGTCTACTACGACTGTTTCGGTGCAGACATTCTTCGGAAAAACGGGGAAACGTATCATCCTGTTTTCGAGGCGAGGAACTTTCAGGAACGCATCTATCTGGCGCAGCGGATTTCCAATCCGGATTCCCTCACCATCTACCATGCCGGCGCAGCACAGTTTTCCACGGGAACCGCGTTCTCCGGAATCGTGCTCATGGGGGAACAGTACCGCGCACAGTGTGTAAAATACACTTATCCGCTCGAGTTCCTGACCCTCGACGAATTCCGGTATGAAAACGCCGTGAACATCGGTCCGGACCGCATGTTCCTGCCGCAGTACCGGGATACCGCCAAGATCAGCAGCCCCGCAGTCACCGCGCATGCCGTCGGGCTCGCCATGCTCCACAACATGCTGCTTTACCCGAACTTCATCCGCAAGGACATTGAACTTTCCATGCGGGACCGTCTTTACGATTTCGGACTCGAAAACGCGGAATTTCATCCGTACTGGAAACCCAAGCCGGAAACATTCGGGACTTCTTCGCCTGAACTGGCCGTCAGCTACTGGAAAAATCCGAAGGGATACTTCGGCGTGATTCTGAACCCGTCTCCGAAAACGGTCGAATTCAAGCTGAATGTTCCCGCAGGAAAAACGGTGTACTTCGACCCCGTTTCCGGAACGGAGAAGACAGGCCCGGAATTCCGCCTGGAACCGTATATGTCCGCTCTGGTGCGGATTTCAAGGTGACGTGATTCAGAATTGGGAAAAATTCGGAATGCGGACCTGCAGGAATCCGGCTGCTTTCGGATGACTGTTTTTTTCAGGGATTTTTGGGTCCGGGGAAAATTCTCTGTCCAACAGATGTCGGCAAAAAACGAGCGCAAAAAAATGATTTTTTTTGCGCCGGGTGCAGGGCTCCCGGAGTCCTGCCGAGGGGGAAGGGGCGAGCTAGCCCCTTGGAAATTCGGGGGAAATCAGTCATCATTCTGTACACAGCAAAAAAATCAGTTGTGCACATTCTGCCTGTTGTTCCACGCAGCCGCGCCGGAAGAGATCACCTGTTCCCAGAAGCCGTTTTCCGCCAGCATGCCGTCAAAACGGCTGGATTCGAACTCCGACAGAATCGCAGGATCGAAATACTTTCCGAGCACGGAATCGAGCTTCCGCTTCATCGCGGCAGTCCGTTCCCGCGTGATGCGCACCCCGTCCGTGAAATTGACCGTGGTCTTCGGCGGAGCCATGCCCGCACGATACGTGGAATACAATGCGGAATCCGACTCGAAGCAGCTGTCCGTGTATTCGAAAAGTTCATCCAGTTCCGCGAGCGTGCGAATGATTTCATACACGCTTCCGCAGCGGGCCGCATGTTCCGGAAGGAATTCCAGAGCGCGGGACGGCCGGAACTCGAACGACAGCGAGGCCTCCCCGAACGTTTCAATTCCGAAGAAGTTCCGTCCGAATTCCGAGAGAAACCGGTTCAGGTCCCCCGCTTTTCCGTTCTTCATGACATCGGCCCAGTAAGCGGCCATGGGCAGCGCCGCGGGCAGCGGCGAATTGACGGGCGTCTGGCTTTGAATCCGTCCCCAGAGCGTCCCGATGTTCCCTTCCAGTCCGTATTTCGAACTCAGACGGGCCCAGTCATCGAGATTGTCCTTCTGTCGCAGGGGATTGGCTAGTCCGCGATAGCGCCAGGAACTTTCGATCAGACTTGCACCCCAGACGCGCCATTCCTTTTCCACGGGCCGCCGGATGAACTCCTCGCGGATCTTCCGGTACTGCCATACGCACAGGACCGACTGTTTCAGCACGGAGTCGAGCTCGGGTATCTCGCGGGTGCGGAACATGTCGTCCCAGAGAAGCGGCGTGAGCCCCTCGGAAATGAGGGTTTCGCAGCACGCGCGGACGCGCTCCGTGTAGGCGCGGAACCCGTTTTTCCCGCACCGCGGACATCCGTCGGTATCGACCTCGTCGGCACCGATGTGGAAGTATTCGGAGTCAGGAAAGACTTCGCGGACTTCATGATACATCTGAGTCCAGACGCGGAGCGATTCGGGATCGGAGACGCACCACTGATAGGTGCTTCCGTGTTCGCGGAACCGGGCGTATTCGGGGTGTTTGAGGAAATAGTCGAGGTGGCCGGCGCACTGCAGGAGCGGGATGATTCCGATTCCGTTTTCGCGGCAGGTCCGGGCGAACCGACGGAAATCGTCCTTGGTCCAGGCGGCGGGATGCCGCATGGCGGGGAATGCGTCGAAGGGGAACTTGTCCTCGAATTCGACGAGGAGATGGGTAACGCCCATCCCCGCAAGCGCGGGGACGAGCGTGTTCATGAAGTCTGCCTTCGGGAGGATGCCCTTCATGTCGAAGTGGAGACAGCGGACGTTGTTCATCTTGCTTCCTTCTGGAGTTTGAGGATGAGTTCGGCGGCCTCTTCGCGGACCTTGTCCGGCATCTCCGGATCGTGAGCGAAGTCGACGCAGACGCGTTTTGCCGCAGTTTCCAGGAACTTCTGCGCTTCCGGAGAGTTCTTCCCGACTTCGCGGAGCTTTGCAAGATATTTCACGTCCGTCATTCCCTGGCGCACGGCCATGGAACGGATCGACGGAATCGCCGGACCGTTGTCCGAATAGAGCACGTTCCCGTATGGAATTCCGGCCCATTCGAGCCCGGGACGCTGTTCAAAGCCCTGAAACAGGTCGTTTCCGTCGAGGCGGTAATATTCGCCGAACCAGGCGTTCCGCCGATAATTGCGGTCCGTCGGCGAACGGAGATTCGTGTCGCAGGTATAATGAGTCACAGACTTTCCCTGCGATTGAACTTTTCTGATGAACGCCAGATGCTCCGGACGGCTGAAATAACCACGCGACCACAACGTCCAGCAATCGACAAACGGGGAAAGTTTCTCCATGTCCGCGGCGGACATGATGTGCGCTCCGAGCGTACACATCAGCAGCATGTCCGGAGCGGCTTTCTTTGCGGAGGAGAAGGCTGCATGAAGGATATCGAATTGTTTCGGATCCGGTTCGTCGAAGATTTCGATGCGCGTCTTTTTCAGGTCGACTCCGCGTTTGGAAAGATACTCTGCAACCGTCCGGATCCATTCCGGCCACAGCGCAGCATGATCCTTTCCGTAAAGCTTGAGGAACGTGTCGTATGCGCTGTATGTAATGCTGATGCGGTCCCCGTTCTTGAAATCGAACTGTTTGAGTTTGGCGTCAACGAGCGGCAGTTCCGGCACGAATTTTCCATTCTTCAGCGGGAATTTGAACGACCAGGGACTGATATTGAACCAGCGCGCCCCCATCTCCCGCATCAGGTTCAGGACACCGCTGTCGCCGCCCCCGCAGAAAAGGCCGAGCGGAATCGCCGGATCCTTGTCCAGCACGATGTTCCGCACCTCAAGCGTCAGCGGAATATCCCGCATTTCGCCCGCATAGTTCGGAGTCCAGTAGCTGGATTCGTCAAAGCCGCCCTTCCCCGTCAGCGGAACAATCCGGATCCGTCCGGAAACAACGCCCGGCTTCATGCCTGCGGTGTTGAAGTCGATCCACACGAGTCCGGCCTCTTTCGGGGGGACAACGATGGAAGACGTCTCTCCGATTTTCGGGAGCGGGTCGAACATCGCACCGTTCGCGTCCTTCGTGTCGCGGACCCGTAC
The DNA here is from genome assembly GCA_964534535.1 of uncultured Victivallales bacterium. Taxonomy (GTDB): domain Bacteria; phylum Verrucomicrobiota; class Lentisphaeria; order Victivallales; family UBA1829; genus CAZHPP01. Next base: position 3,931 of record CAZHPP010000384.1, read on the forward strand.
AGCGCGGCGGACCGTCGCACCGGGGAACGGCGTCCCGTTCATCCACGGACGGACGTTCTTCCCCGTGCGGGGAATTTCGACCGTCACGCGGTATTTGGCAGTTTTGTCCGTGTTGTTCAGAATCGCAAGCGCAAGCGGCCTGATCTCGTTGACGGCTGTTTTGAGCTCTATCTTTTCAGGCGGATTGAATACGGCGTCAGGCTGGAACGGAATGGAAAAATCTTCCGTAATGCGCACCGGCGCGGCAAGAAATGTGCTTTTCGCATTCTTTTCGAACTTCGCCTTGAGTTCGGCAGCGGCTTTTTCCGCACTTGCCTTTTCATACTGCGGACGCGTCATGCCGCCCGGGCACTTGCCGAGCAGAAGTCTTCCGAACGGTTCGGCCTCGCCGGAGCCGATCCCCACCGGCGCCCCGCTGATCAGTTCTTTGTCGGCTGTGCGCTGGCG
>CAZHPP010000385.1:0-4363 GCA_964534535.1 uncultured Victivallales bacterium
AGTTCTGGAAATCCGAATGGTCGATCTTTTCATAGCCTGTGACAACGATATGATTCCTGCCCGGATTGAAATATCCGTGCGGGAATTTTTCATATTCAGGCGTGAGGGCTGAGCGCATGAGCCCTGTGTCATGGTCACTTAAAAGTTCAACGGCGATTGATTCTGGATCGTACATCTTCATTCCTGTCGTTTTCATGAGCTGACCCGTCGTCAGGACTGCAATGCGGAGCAGATGCGTTCCTCTGTTTTTTCATTGGTGGGACCTCTAATTTTCCATGCAGGTTTTTCTGTCAGTGTGCTGTCCTGACATCCAGCGCCAGTGCCGGATTTTCAACCCAGAATCCGGAAAGATTTTCGCTTTGACGCAGATATTTATAGTCACCACCGAAGAAATCAACCCTCCACCAGCCGGGCGAAGCCTGATTCACCTTGATGCTGTCAGTGCCGCGGCCTTTCATGGATGCCACTTTTTTCCCGGCGGGATCAATCAGTGCCATATCGTGTATTCCTCCGGTCATGAAGATGGAGAAGGTCCGAACGCCTGCCGGGACCATGAAATACAGGAACGAGTCCTTCGGCGTCCAGAAATAAAGTCCGGCACCGCTTTTGATCCTCTGTCCCAGCGCATAAGGTGTATTGGCTGAGACGATCCGCCATTTGGAATCAGCCCTGTATTCGGAACTCGGACAATATATCAGGTAAAGCAGCTGGCCTTTCCGGGCCGGGAAAGAAATCTCATAATGATCTGCGATCCCGGTGAAGATCAGCCGGCGCTGTCCGTCATATACGCAGAAATAGGGGATGTCGGCTGCAAACGGACGACCCGTGAAAGGGTCATTCTTCGATCGATATTCCAGCTGGAACCGCACAGTCATGTCCTGCTCCGGTTTTATTACGATTTCCTGATGATACTGCAGCCGGCGTGAACCGGAAGATTCTTTGAGGAGCGTTTGCGGGATGACGGATTTTTCAGCGGAAGCAATCGGGATCATGGCATTTGGGAAATGAACAGTAACCGGAATATCGGGGACAAAGTCATGCAGGCTGCCGCCCGGCATTCTCCGCTGATTGAATTCTGAAAATTGCCGGTCATTCAGATGCAGCGGCGACGTTTCATCCACGGGAATCAGCCCCAGTTTTTCCAGATGGAAACGGAGCAGCTGCAAATTGGCGCCGATCAGTTCCAGCCGCCATTTCTGTTCAGGAGTGCGGACTTTGGGAAGGCCGGCCAGATATTCCTTTTCCATGGCGGCGTAGCACGGTCTGCAGACATTGTTCAGATAGTCAACGGAAAAATGGTATCCGATCTGGCCTTTCCGGGAAGTGATGTAGTTTTGCATTGCCCGTTCCGAAAGCTGATAGATTCTGCGGACATGCGGTGCCGCATCCGCACCGTAGGCACATGTCAGGAATTCATTCAGCAGCGCTTCCGCATCCTGATTCGGATTCCACTGCAGTTTCATCATGACCCAGAGACCCGCGCTGCTGAAGCCGAATCCCTTGTTGAAATACATCTGGACTCCGCTGAAACCATGTTTCTGCAGCAAGCGGAATGTCTTTCCCATCATTTCCGGATAAGGCGAAATCGGCATTCCGGCAGATTGATTGATCCAGAAGTCCAGACCGTAATAAATCTGCTTCCGGAAAATCCCCTGCCAGTCCGCCAGCCATTTTTCCCATGCACGGTCCGTTCCGCTGTACAGCCGTGTCGGTCCATAGGCAGTGAAACTCGGACACATCAGGGCCACAAAGTTTTCCGGCATGGGCGCCGGCCTGGGAACAGGTGCAAATTCATATGCCTGATAAATGAATCCGACAACGGGAATACGGGGAAGCTGTTCCTGAAGGTGCTGAGACAGATACCGGTAATTTTCCAGCACCAGCGGAGTCCACGAACGAGAATGCATTGCTCCGGCATTGTTCAGCTCGCCTGTGATTTCCGGTGTCAGCAGGAATAGTTTCTTTCTGCATTCGGTGCATTCGCAGTCCGGCTGTCCGTCATTCGGTGAGATGCAGACGGTTGCGGTTTTGAAATGTTTCTGCACCAGCAGAATCCGTTTCACCATTTCATCCTGGAGTCCGGGCGCGCTCAGACACAGAGACCACTGGTTTCCGATCGGCGGAGTCCGTTTCCCGTGAAGGGAAAAATATTCCGGATGTTCCGAAAATGTCTTTTCCCGGCTTTCCAGAAAACTGTATGGGGCATAGTTCCCGGCTGGAAACATGTACTGCCACATGTGGTCACAGGAGTAAAGCGCCGAGCCGGCCTGGAATGCATGGGCGTGCTTATTGCAGCGGAAATATGGCATTTCCCGATAATGCGGATCGCAGAACAGGGAGCGCTGTTCAAAAAAAGGTTTTTCCCGAATCTCCATTTTCGGGAATTCGGCTGATCCGCTGATTCTGGGGATATGGGTTCCCCGTTCGTCCACTGGAATCAGCCAGCGGATTCCCAGCGCACGCTCCAGAAATTCGTAGGTGCCATAGAGTGTTCCATAACTTTTCCCGTTGAATGGCGTGGATTTGTCATTCTGCAGGTCCCGCCCTGCAATCCAGACCGTTCCGCCATGATTCCGGATGATGAATTCCTCATAGGCAAGATGTTCGGGGTCTATGCCGGCTTTCCGCAGCAGGGGATTGTCCCCCAGGGCTATCATCGGTTCATGCGGAATGTTGCGGATTTCAAGTCGGCACCCGCTGGCTTTCCATAAATAATCGCGGAGTTCCCGGGCCGCAAGTTCCACGCTGGGAGGAACATTCTTTTCATGGTAGATAATATATTCCCGGATTGCCGGTCCGGCAGCCAGCGGCAGGCTGGAACATGCCGCCAGGCAGAATCCGGCAGCTGCAGAAAGCAGAGTGCTTCTCATTTTATATTTATCCTTATATGACTTGTTATGGAATGATGCCGATGCTGCCCTGCCATGAATTGACCTCTCCGGCAGCATAGTCCGCCCATGGAGCGCTTAATCCGCCTCCTGATATGTATCCCTGCAGAAGCTGATATCTTGTCATGACCTCCACATGGCAGTCGCCCAGCACAGTATTGACAGCCGTGTGTCCCCGGTGTCGGAAGAAAAGTCCGTCGTTGGCATTGGCTGTGGCATATTGATAGCGGGTCGTGGCGCCCATCCCGTTTCTGCGGCCGTCCGCCAGGAGGAAAATGGATGAAAATTTATGGATTCTGGTAGTTTTCCTGAAGCCGGTGGACGACATCAGGTCGCCGTTTGCCGAAAAGTCGGTGTCGTAATGCGGAACTGACTCCGGACATGTGAGTATCGCATAAGTTTTATATCCGCCCCATTGAGTTTTGGCTCCTTTGAAATACCCGGCAAAGTCCAGCAGCTGGTCCCAGCGGCAGTAAGAATGGCCGGCATAACTTTTCCCCAATACTCCAAACGGAAGCCAGTCTCTGTAGTCATCCGCATAAAAGATCAGGGCCTGGCCGCAGGAACGCATATTGCCTTTGCATTTCGTTTCCTTTGCCATCTGCCGGGCCTTGTTCAGGGCAGGCAGCAGCATTCCGGCAAGGATTGCGATGATCGCTATCACCACAAGAAGTTCTATTAATGTAAAAAGGTATCTCTTCATAATATTTCTTCTCCTTCTTTTGAATTTACGGCAGTGATTTTTCTGGTGCTGCATGCTTCTCCATGCGCCGATCTCTTGACGCATCCGGCGAGTCTTTTTAATCAAAAAGACTCAGAAAAACTGTATTCTCCATCACCTCCATTCATGCATGTCATCTGTCTTCTTGTCAGGCGGGAACGGTGTCTGCGGCATCCTTTTTGCAACTGATCAAATGCCGTCGATCATCGGCAGTTCAATCAGAGCCGGCGGAAGTTTTATTTGAACTGGGGGCAGCCCGCCCCTTCCGGATTCAATCTCCGAAATGAGCGATGCCATTGCAATCTGCGACAGCCTTTCAAGCGGCCTGCGGATAATCACGGTATGCCGCCGTGAGAAAAACGTATTTTCCCCGTCATAGACTGCAAATTCAATATCAAGGTTTTCAAGCTCGAACAAGACCGAGTTCTGGATGATGCCCAGATTCAGCAAGACCGCAGTGTACCCTTCCCGGCGGAGCTTCCGCATCAGCATGCCGCGTCTGGCCCGGTATCCTTCGAAAAGACTGTTTTCGTCATACTTTATGCGGAAGACATCGGCAGTGATCCCGAGCTTTGAACATTCCTCGGAAAATGCACCGAAACGCAGTCTGGAAATGTAATAGTCAGAGCCGCTGCAGATCAGGAGAACTTTTTTGTGGCCGCGTGCGGCAAAGTGTCTGGCGGCCGCAATCCCGCCTGCCGCATCGTCATTGACAACACACGGAAGGTCGGTTTCCGGGAAAGGTCTGTCAAGG
>CAZHPP010000386.1:0-4337 GCA_964534535.1 uncultured Victivallales bacterium
ACGTCAAACTGCCACACGCCGCTGAAGACGGAAAGCGCATTCCCGGTCTTCACGGCCGCGATTCCGGTTCGGCCGTCCTCGTAGACGCCGAGCGTTTCCACGCCCTTCCCCGCCGGAACATGAAACATCGGGGAAACCCTGGCCGACGGAGTCCCCATGATGCGGCCGTCGGAAAGCTTCACCGCCGCCGTGGTTTTGCCCTCCATCCGGAGGAAATCGATTCCAGTGAGACGCTTCATGTTTCCGGTCGAATTGACGTCCCCGAACGTGAATCCGGGGGCATAGATCCAGAGCAGCGTGCATTTGCGCTTCCGGAGAGTTTCGACCGTCTTCAGGAATGCGGCGTCGTATCTGAAACAGTTCACGAAGACATAGAGTCTGTAATCGCCGGGATGATCCTTCAGGTCTTCGGCAAGGAGATAATCCGCAGGCGCGCCGAGCCGCGCGAAACGGGTGAGATTCCCGACGAAGCTTTCCCCTGTCAGGACGGCGCTGCCGGTTCGGGAAAGCCGGACGGAGCCGTCGCGGTTCCGGGTCTGGCGCATCTCCCCCGCGGCCGACTGATGGAGAATCGGCATGCCCCTGATGGTTTCTTCGCTCACGACGAACGCGATTTCGGCATTGCGGCGGGTCTTTTTTTCCAGACAGTGCTCCCCCGTCTTCCGGAGCAGGGAAATATCCTGCGCCATTTCCGGGAAATCGTATGCGGTTCCGGACATGAACGCGTAATAATAGAGCGGCTCGTTCCGGCAGAGCGCGATTCCCATGTTGCGGCGCATCACGCCGAGCGTTTCCGCTTTTGTAAGAGTCTGATCATTTCCGCTGTATTCCAGATACGGCCCGCTGTGGGTGCGCGTATCATCCTCGATGACGGGAACGATCCCATTGGCGGCGATCGAGGCGAACGGCTTCATGTCGCCGCAGGTGCCGCCGAGCCTGCGGACGGAATACGCCTGCGGGGACATCAGGAAGTCGACCGCCCCCGAATCCAGAACTTTTTTCAGGGCGTAATGCGCCCGCATCTGGGAATTGCCGTCGGCAAAAAGCGTGACGACATAACCGTAATAGGTTCCGACGAGCTTGCGTCCGTTCAGCTGCTTTTTTGCATCCCTGCAGAGATGGATCAGCATGTCCGCGGCGGCGCTGGAATAGAAGTCATGATAGGCAATGGCATTCCGGTGCTTTGCGGGGTCCCACAGCAGATCGTCTCCGTCCAGCTGTTCCCTGGCCGCAAGGGACGGCACGGAAAAGTCCCCGAGCCCCGGGCAGTTCCGTTCCGCGAAACGGCGGAATCCCTTCCGAGCGGCGGGGGAGAAATCCGCAATGCGTCCGGAAGCCGGGTCCCAGCCGAGCCATTCGATGGTATGTCCGCTGCAGATGCGGTAGCCGATGATGCGGTCGGCATACGGCGAATGTTCCAGATAGTCGATGATCCGGCGCTGCATCTTTTCGAGGTCGGCGAGAGCCTGCTTCGAGGCAAAGGAAAAACACGCCGGGCGTCCGTCGCTGACAATGCCGCCGCGGTCGTCCCGGCAGAGTTCGTCCGGATATTTTTTCGCCCAGTCCGCGGGCGGATAGATCGAAATATCCCAGATGAACCAGGCGTCCTTATACTGCCGGCGGTATTCCTCGGCGGCACGGTCAAACACTTCCGGAACGAACTTGTCCCCGGACGGCCACCAGTCGAAGTAATAGGTATGCACCGTGACGGCATTGACCGGAGCATCGCCGAAGCGCGGAACGCGGTCGGGGTGTCTCCACGAAACGACGGCCCCCCAGACGGGGAACAGTTCCTTGCCGTTGACGGTCCAGACAGGGCCGTAATCTGTTTTTTTCACGCCGGAAAAAGTTTTTTCCCCGTTCCCGAACGCGGATTTCCGCGCAAGGAGGGAAAACCTGACTTCGGGCGGTCCGCCCGACTTGCAGAAGATTGCTCCGGACTTCATCCGGAGCGTGACATCGGCGCTCGAAAGATAGAGTGGAAGCGGATAATCGAATTCCGCGCTCCAGCGCCCGTTTCCGGCCGGTTTCACCTGTTCCGCGCCGAGCATGACAGGCTCGGACCAGAGAAGAAAATCGTCCTTGAAAAGGGAGAGGAAGACCTTCATCGGCAGAGGCGGCATTTTCCCTTCGAAATCGAACCGGAGCCGGACCGGAGTCCCCGCTTCGGCTTTCTTCGGCAGGACGGAACCCGCAAGCACCTTCTGAGGATTGGAAAAATCGGTATAGGCCAGATGGAACGTCCACGGTGGAGTCGGCGGCCCGAACTGTTCGATGACAGGCGTCCAGCCGGTTTCGGAAAAATCGGTTTTGTTCCAGCCGGGGACTTCCTGCACGGAGGTTCTGAACCCGCCGTCGGTATGGAACCGTTCCGAGGAACCGTCGGCGTACTGCACATAAAGTTCGGCCAGGACGCCGCCCGCGCTGCTTTTGTTGACGTAGCGGAACGCCAGCACATTATTCCCGGAATTCAGAAGGGAGGAAACCTCTTCGGCTGCGGGATGCTGCCATGCCGTACAGCTTCCGGCGCTTTCGCCGTTGACGAAGGCTTCGGCGCTGTCATCCGCGGAAAACTGCAGCCACGCCTGAACGGGTTTCCCCTTCAGCCGGATCTCCCGGCGCAAAAAAAAACTGACGGACTTCCCCGTGCCGCGGTCATCCAGCGGCGACCTGATCATTTTTCCCTGAAAATAAGGTTCGCCGACGATCTTCAGCGGGGAAGGAACCTGATATTCCGGTTTGACGGCGGGCCAGACCGGTTCATCCAGCTTCGGAACAAAGCCGGATCTGAAATCCGCCTTCCCGGAATTCGATTCCGACGAATCATGGAACAGCCTGATTTCGGAAATTTCGATCTTCCCGCCCCCCGCGTCAGTCGGGTCAAGACGGAGACGCGTGACCGTGCCGCCGCGGAACCAGGTCTCCGGCTGGTCCAGGTCGTTTTCCGTGAGCACGGCCGTGTGCCACTTTCCATCCGGATTCAGGGAAGGGATGCGCCACAGCATCCGTTCGGAAAACCTGCCGTCGGCATGCGCATAGAAGAGCTGGCCGGCGGACTTCGCCGTATTTTCGGCGCGGTACCGGAAACTGAACCGGTTGTATTTCCGCGGATCGAGGGAAAGTTTCCCGCTGACGACCTGCATGTCGCGGCCGATGTCCGTCAGGACAAGACTGCCGCCGGATCTTTCACACTTCACGTTTGCCTTTGCTTCCCAGCCGGAGAAGTCGTTCCCGGCATTCCAGAGGACCTCTTCCGCGGACTGCGGCGGTTCCGCGGAGTGTCCGGCCGGAACGGAGCAGAACTCCATCTTTGAAATTTCAATGCGGCCTCCGGCGCTGTCGGTCGGATCGAAGCGGAGACGCGTGACCGTGCCGCCCTCCGACCAGCTCCGCGGATTGACGAGATTCTTTTCCGTCACTGCGGCGGTGTGCCACGCTCCGTCGGCAGTCAGCGGAGGCAGATTCCACCGCTTGCGGTCGGAAAAGCGGCCGTCCTGATGCGCGTAGTAGAGCTGCCCCGGCTTTGCGCCCGTCTTTTCCGCGCGGTACCGGAAGCGGAAACCGGAGTACCGGGAAGGATCGAGGGCAAGCGGGCCGCTGACGATCTGGGGATCGCTTCCGATGTCCGTCAGGACGAGACTGTCTCCGGATCTTTCGCATTTCACGTTTGCCTTTGCCGTCCATCCGGAAAACTGATTTCCAGAATCCCAGACTTCTTCTCCGGATGCGGCGCAGACGCAGACCGCGGCGAACAGGAGGAACAGATGTTTCATTTTATTTCCCTTGCGCGTTGAATTGAACGGTCCCGAAACATTACTTCTGCATCGGCTTCCAGTATTTCATCTTGTCCGCGTCCGGCATTCTTGTCACCAGCCAGCGCGACGCATTGAAGTTCGACACATGACCGTCGAAATAGCAGATGTTCATGCCGGACATCATGGCGGTTGCGTCCGAAGCCGGAATCCCGGAACCGCCGAGCGGGTGCGGATAAATCATCCGGGTATGGCTGCTGGAATCGACTCCGGAATAATTCGTGGTCGGGCTTCCGCTTTCCAGGAACAGGATCAGGTCCGAAGCCGTTTTCACCTGCGACGCCTTGGCCGGGATGAAGTTGCCGCTGTCATCCCTCACGGTTCCCGTAACATACGCGTTGGTCGTGTAGGTGACTCCCGTGACGCCGCCGCTGTCCTGGCCCCTCAGCATGGACAGTCTGTCGGGAACGGACGTGCATCTCAGGAACGGGACGCTCTGGGTCTTTGAGATTCTTGTCTGGGTGCCCAGCCTGATATGCCTGCCAAAAGTATTTTCAGGCGTGCAGCAATGTATAAAAGTGGAAA
>CAZHPP010000387.1:0-4336 GCA_964534535.1 uncultured Victivallales bacterium
CCGAGGCCCTTCTCGAGCTTGGTGCGGAGCTTTTCATGCGCCTTGTTGACCTCGTCGTCCGTGAGCGTCTTTTCGTCGCTGCGGAACGTGAGTGTATAAGCCATGCTTTTCTTGTCCCTGCCGATCGAGTCGTTCGAGAAGATGTCGATCAGACGCACGTCCACAAGGTCTTTCACCCCGGCTTTGCGGATGAATTCGAGGACTTTTTCGTTCTCCATGTCCGCGGGCGCAAGGAACGCAACGTCGCGCGAAACGGGCGGGAACTGCGAAAGCGGCTTGTACCAGACCGGCTTCTTCTTCGCCGCGAGAATCGCGTCGAGCGAGAACTGCCCGATGTAAAGCGGCGTGGAAAGACGCATGCCCTTCGTGAGGTTCGCCGCGGCCTTGCCGATCATTCCGGCCGGCCTGCCGTCGAGGATGAATTCGGCGCATTCGCCGTGCGCGAACCGCGGGTCTTCGGCCTTGCGGAACAGATATCCTTCGATTCCGAGGTTTTCCAGCGCACATTCCATCACGCCCTTGAGGTCGTAGAAATCGTAAAGTTCGGCGCGTTCGGCGGAATAGCGTTCCGGGTGGCGCTGTCCGGTGAGGGCGATCAGAAGCTCTTCACGCTCCTCCGGAAACTTCTTCGCGTTCGCGCAGAAGACGTGTCCGATCTCGAACAGGGAAAGGTTCAGGTTCTTGCGGGAAATGTTGTGGCGGACCACGTTCAGCATGCCGCCCAGAAGCGACGGACGCATGACCGCAAGTTCCAGACTGATCGGGTTGACGGGCTTCAGCAGGTCGGCGGTTTCGAAGCGTGTGTCGGCGAGCGCCGTCTTCTCATCGGTCATGCTCATGCCGACGCACTCGAAGAGGCCCGCGGCGACGAACGCGTCGCGGACTTTCGCCGTCGGCGCGAACACGTCGTTTTCGTAAAGCCCGGCACGGAGAGCGCGGACAGGGACGTCCGGCAGTCTGTCGAGCCCGTAGATGCGCTCCACCTCTTCCGCGAGATCGGCGAGCATCGTGATGTCTGCACGCCACGAGGGCGGCGTGACGATACACTCGGAGTCGTTCAGCGGCTCCACATCCATTCCGAGCTTCGAGAAGATGGTGGCGATTTCGAGGTCGGAAACGTTCATGCCGAGAAGGCTGCGGAGTTTCGCATAGCGGCAGGGAATCCGCGGACGCGCCGGACGCGGCTGCGCCGCTTTCACGAGCGGGGAGACGATTTCGCCTCCGGCGAGCTCAAGGATCAGGGCGGCGGCGCGGGCTCCGGCCTTTTCGACCATGTCCGGATCGACTCCGCGTTCGTAGCGGTGGGAGGCTTCGCTCAGAAGATTCAGCTTCGCGGAGGTGCGGCGGATCGAACTCTTGTCGAAGCACGCGGCTTCCACGAGCACTTCCGCGGTGGTGCCGAGCACTCCGCTGAATTCGCCGCCCATGACTCCGGCGATCGCAACGGGTTTTGCGGCGTCCGCGATCACGATCATTTCCGGGTCGAGTTCGTAGGTTTTGCCGTCGAGCGCGGTGATTTTTTCACCCTGCGCGGCGCGGCGGACGATCACGCGGCCTTCCGCAAGGCGCGAGCGGTCGAACACGTGAAGCGGAACCCCGAGCTCCAGCATCACATAGTTCGTGATGTCGACGATGTTGTCGATGGAGCGGATTCCGACGGCTTCGAGGCGGCGCTTGAGCCAGTCGGGGCTGGGGCCGACCTTCACGCCGCGGATCACGCGGCCGGTGTAAATCGGGCAGAGATCGGCCGCCTGGACGGTCACCAGATTCTCGAATCCGGTGGTTTCCTTCGGCGCGGGAAGGTCGATTTTCGGGAACTTGAGGTCGCCGCCGCAGAGCGCGAACACGTCGCGGGCGATTCCCCAGTGGGAGAGCCAGTCCGGACGGTTCTGCGTGAGTTCGAGCGAAAACACGGCGTCGCCCTTGTACATCTCGTCGACATGCAGGCCGAGCTTCGTGTCTTCCGGGAAGATCATCAGTCCGGAGTGGTCATTGCCGAGTCCGAGCTCCTTCGCGGAGCACATCATGCCGAAGGATTCGACGCCGCGGAGTTTCGCGGGCTTGATTTCAAAGTCTTTGCCCGATTCGGGATCGTGGAAGACGGTTCCGATCATGGCGAGAGGCACGATTTTCCCTGCGTCGCAGTTGGGCGCGCCGCAGACGATCTGGATCGGTTCGCCCGAACCCGGGTCGACCCTGCAGACGGAAAGGTGGTCGGAATTGGCGTGCGGGGCGCGGGAAAGGATTTTTGCGGTGACGACGCCCTTCGGGACGGTCTGGGTGCAGAGCGTTTCCTCGACCTCGATCCCGGCGCGGGTGAGCACTTTTGCGAGGTCGGCCGGTTTCATGTTCCGGTCGAGCGTGATGTAATCGGAAAGCCAGTCAAGTGACAGTTTCATGATGAATGCGCCTTTCTTTCAGAACTGAGCCAGGAACCGCACGTCGTTTTCGGAGAACATGCGGAGGTCTTCGATGCGGTGTTTGATCATGGCGAGACGTTCGATTCCCATGCCGAAGGCGAAGCCCTGGACTTTGTCGGGGTCGTATCCCACGTTGCGGAGCACGTTTGGGTGGACCATGCCCGCGCCGACGCATTCGATCCAGCCGGAATTCTTGCAGACGCGGCAGCCCTTTCCGCCGCAGATCACGCAGGTGAAGTCGCACTCCACGCTGGGCTCGGTGAACGGGAAGTAGCTCGGACGCATGCGGACCCCGATTTCGCGGCCGAAGAATTCGGCGGCGAACGCGAGCAGAGTCGCCTTGAGGTCGGCAAGCGAAATGTCGGTGTCGATGGAAAGGCCTTCGATCTGGTGAAAATGGACTCCGTGCGTGGCGTCCGGCGTGTCGCGGCGGTAGCAGCGGCCGGGAGCGACGATCCGGACGGGCGGCTTCTGGGACATCATGGTGCGGATCTGGACGGGCGACGTGTGCGAGCGCAGAATGCGTCCGTCGGCGAAATAGAAGGTGTCCTTCTGGCTGCGGGCGGGATGATCCGCGGGGGCGTTGAGGGCGTCGAAGTTGTTGAAGATGGTTTCGATTTCCGGGCCGCCGGTGGCGATGAAGCCCATCCTGCGGAAGATGGCGCAGCATTCGTCGAAGGTCTGACTGACGGGATGTTTTCTGCCGGCGGGCCATTTCCTGCCGGGGAGCGTGACGTCGATTCCGGGTTCGGAAGCGGCCTGACGTTCGGAAAGTTTTTCCTTTGCTTCCTCGATCATGGCGGCGAGCTGGTTCTTGGCCTTGTTGAAGGCGATTCCTGCATCGCGCTTGAGTTCGGGGGGCACCTTGCCCATGAGGGGGCCGAGTGCGGTGAAGGCGCCGTTTCTGCCGAGAGAGGCCACGCGGACCGCTTCGACGGCTGCGGGGTCTTTGGCTTCGGCGAGCGCCTTTGCGGCGTCCGTTACGATTTGATTGATTTTATCCGTCAGTTCCATGATGATCTTCCATTGTTTCCGCAGTAATAAAAAAACGCGCGGAACTCTTGCTGCGGAGCCCGCGCGGAAATGCGAATTTGATCGCTGGTCAGAACGTTCAGCAGGCTGCCTTGGCTTTTTCAATCAGGGCGGCAAATGCGGCGGCGTCCTTGACGGCCATATCGGCGAGAACCTTGCGGTTCAGGGCGATGCCCGCTTTGCGGAGCCCGCAGATAAACTTGCTGTAGCTGAGGCCGGCGGCGCGGCAGGCCGCGTTGATGCGGATGGTCCACAGGCCGCGGTACTGGCGTTTTTTCTGACGGCGCCCGACAAATGCGTGGCTGTCCGCCTTGTCGATTGCGTCATATACGGTACGGATCTGTTTGCTCGACGCACCATAGAAACCTTTGGCACGCTCAAGCGCTCTTCTTCTGCGTTTTCTGGAAGGAACTGCAGCTGTAACTCTCATGATAAGTCTCCTGTTCTACCTGTTGCGCTCAGCCGTAGGGCAGAGCTTTTTTGATGCGCTGCATCTGGGCGGACTGAAGGAGACCGGCTTTGCGCATCTGACGTTTCTTCTTGCCGCCTTTGCCCGTCATGAGGTGTCTGCGGCCCGGCTTTGCGTACATGTACTTGCCGGTTCCAGTGCGTTTCACGCGCTTGGAAATCGACTTTCTCGTTTTCATCTTCGGCATCGTTTTTTCTCCTTAAGTTAGAGAGTTGAGACCGTTGCGGCAGACGCCTTGTGCGCCGCTTCCGGCCGGTTCGAGCATCACTTCACGGGATTGTAAGTGACGCAGATATTTCTTCCGAGGAGCTTTCCGGGGGCCTCGAGTGCGCCTTTTCCGGTCAGACTCGCTGAAACGCGCTCAATCAGTTCAAAACCCTTTTCAGGATGCGCCATCTCGCGGCCCTTGAACATG
>CAZHPP010000388.1:0-4335 GCA_964534535.1 uncultured Victivallales bacterium
CGCGCCGGCGAGGTCGGCCGGATGCTCGACGTCAAATACTTCGACCTCGACCGCATTTTCGGCTCCGAGGGCGTGCAGATCGTCCACCTTTCCGGCCTGATCGCCGCGCTCTCGCCGGAAACCAGCCGGTTCTGCCTCGAGATCGCCCGCGCCGCCAAGAAGCACGGTTCGCGTATCTCCTTCGACCTCAACTACCGCGCCTCCTTCTGGAAGGGCCGCGAAGAGGAGCTCGGAAAAATCTTTGCGGAAATCGCCAGCATTTCCGATATCCTCGTCGGCAACGAGGAGGACTTCCAGCTCTGCCTCAAGATCAAAGGACCCGAGGCCGGAGGCAAGGGCATTTCGGACAAGATCGACAGCTTCAAGGAAATGGTCACGCGCGTGAAGAAGGCGTATCCGAAGACCACGGCGTTCGCCACTACGCTGCGCCAGGTCGTCAGCGCGAACAGCCATCTCTGGGGCGCCATCGCGAACATCGACGGCGAATGGCAGGTGATCGAACCCCGCGAAATCGGCGTGCTCGACCGCATCGGCGGCGGCGACGGATTCGTGGGCGGATTCCTGTATGCCATCCTGCGCGGCTGGGAGCCTGAGAAGTGGGCTCAGTTCGGCTGGGCCACGGGTGCGCTTGCCACCACGCAGCTCACCGACTATGCGCAGCCTGCCGACGAGGATCAGGTCTGGAGCATCTGGAGCGGAAACGCCCGCGTGAAACGCTGAAGTTCAGCGCATCGGATCCCGTAAAAAATCAGGGCCCGCGGTTTCTGCCGCGGGCCCTTTTCGTATCCTGTGAAAAGATTCACTCTTTCGGACCTTGTCCTCCGGAAGGTGCTGTTCAAAGCGGCGGATCCAGGTGCGCAGGACTTCGTTGTGCGCTTCGCAGCTGATCATGTTGCGGGCGGAAACGATTTTTGCAAGGACCGGATCCGTCCATGATGCCGGGTCGGGATTCGCGGGCAGTTCCCCCCTGCGGAGAATGTCGAAGCGGACCGGACCGCTCAGCAGGGCCCAGGCTTCCAGCAGGGCCTGCATTTCGGCGGGATCGGCGAGCGGTGCGCTCAGGACGTCCATATATTTCCGGAATTCCGCCTGTTCCGCTTTGGGGAGCAGGGAAACTTTTTCATTGCTGAAGCGGAACGCGGTGTATTGGACTTTCGCCTTTCCGCCGCGGCGGAACGTGAAGGTCGGCAGATACCCGGCATACCACTGTATGCTCATGGTTCCGCCGTACGGGAAATAAAAATTGCCGGGCGAATAGACGATCGGAACGCCGTGATACGTTTCGATTCCCTGCGGCGTATGCGGGTGAATGTTCATGACCGCGTCCGCGCCCATGTCGGCGATCCGGTGAAGCCGGTCGATCATGCCCGGCGACGGGAACGGGTAATGCTCCATGCCTCCGTGAAGCACCACAAGGATGGAATCGGCCTTTTTCTTCGCCGCAAGGATATTTTCCCGCAGGACGGCGAAATCCAGCGGGGCCGTTCCCGCATGGGTTCCCCACGCCCAGCCGAACTCGTGTTCGCACTGGTTCAGCACGGCCAGTGTGAACCCGTTTTTCTTCAGATACAGCGGACGATTTGCCTCCGCGGCGTTTTTCCCGGCGCCGACGGTCGCGATTCCGTTCTTCTGCAGGATGTCCTGCGTCTGGAGCAGGGCTTTTTCGCCGTAGTCGCCGGTATGGTTGTTCGCCAGAAGCGCGGCATCGAATCCTCCGTTCTTAACGAATTCCACCGAATCCGGATGCGCGCGGAGATTCGGGCCGTCCTTGACGATCGGGGTATTGTCTTCCGTCAGGGCGGTTTCGAACTGGATGATGCGGAGATCGGCGGCGTCGAGCACGGGACGCACGCTCTCCAGAATGGAATCCACACCTCCGGAACGGATCAGGTTCTGGGATTCCGGAGTTTTCGGACAGAAATCTCCTGCGACGGCAGCGGAACAGGTCTTCCTTGAAGAGGTTTTCTTTGGCATATCCTTATCCTTTCCTGTAATTGAAATATTGATGGATCAGAGAATTTTTTCCGAAACGGTCTTCGGATCCCGCGGGGAACGTCCGTCGGCGTCAAGCCAGCGGCGGTGCGACCACATCCACTGTTCCGGATGAAGCCGGATCATCTCCTCCAGGGAATCGTTGCACAGCTGGCAGATGGCCCTGACGTCGGCCGCCTTGTTTCCGGTCGGTTGGTAGATGATCGGCTTTCCGAAACGGACTTCGAAACGGGCGTTCTCTCCGGGCAGACGGCGCGTGATGTGCGGCACGATCGGAAGCCCCGTCTTCAGGGAAAGAAGCGCCAGAGTCATGTGCGTGCGGCAGGGGTGCCCGAAGAAGGTTGTTTCCACGCCTTCCGTGTGATTGGCGTGCTGGTCGGCCAGGATGGTGAAATTCCCGCCCTCCTTCAAGGCCTTGAGGACGGGGCGGATGCCGAGATTTTTCGGAAAGGTTTCATGCAGGTCGAAGCAGCGCTGGGCGAGAATCTTGGCGCCGATGAAATCATTGTCGAACGGGCGCATGATGGAAGTCAGCTTCGTCTTCGTGAAATGGGTGTAGATCCTGGCGGCGATTTCCCAGTTGCCGTAATGCGCGGTCAGGACGAGATGGTTCGGCATGATCCGCGTTTCCGGAAGGAAGTAATCGCGGAGCGCCTCCTGATTCCCGGTGAAGGATATCTTGTTCGGATCGAAGATCTGGTCCGTCTTGACGATTTCGACGAGGAGCATTCCGAACTGGCGGAAGCTTTCCCTCGCGATTTCACGGGCTTCGGGCCGTGTCCTGCGCACTCCGGCGAAAAGCACATGTTCGATGGCCCTTTTGCGGTATTTCCAGCAGAAAATCCAGAAAACGAGCGCGATGAAGCCGGAAAGACGGTAGGCACTCCGGAGCGGAAGAATCCGGCAGAGATCATAAAAGAGAAGAAACGGAACATATTCCGCCCGGAGAGCGAATGCCGACTTTGTCTTTTTTGCCATCGTTTCGATACCGGACTACATTGCGGAAGGCACGCCGATGGTCAGAGTGGCAAGCCCGTCCGCAAGGATGTCCCGCGCGGCATAGCAGAGCGCAAGGCGGGCATCGCGGAGGGCGGGCGTTTCGGCGTTCAGGACCTGGCGTTCGCGGTAGAACCGGTTGAACGCCTTGGCCGCATCCAGAAGGTAGTTCACGAGCACGGAGGAATCCATCTTTTCCGCGGCGGAATCCAGGGCCTCCGGATAGGCGGCGCAGGCAAGCGCGAGCGCGCGTTCCTCGGGGGTGTCCAGCAGCTTCCAGTCGGGCGCGGAAACTTTCACGCCGCGCTCCTCGGCCTTGCGCTGGATGGAGTTGATCCGGGCGCAGGCGTACTGGACGTACGGGCCGGTGTCGCCTTCAAACTTGAGCGAAGCCTTCGGGTCGAACAGCATGGTCGTGCGGGGATTGAACTTGAGAAGCATGAACTTGAGCGCGCCCATGCCGATCGTCTCGGCGCGTTCCTCCAGGTCTGCGGGAGCGGCTTCGCCGGGGGCGAGCCGTTCGAGCGTGGCTGCCTTGGCGAGGGCATGCATTTCGTCAAAGAGATCATCGGCGTCGACCACGGTGCCTTCGCGGCTTTTCATCTTGCCGCTCGGGAGGTTGACCATGCCGTAGGCGAGGTGTTTGAGCGCGGAGGCCCATTTGTTTCCGAGCTTTTCCAGAATCTTGAAGAGCATCTGGAAGTGGAGGTTCTGTTCGTCGCCGACCACCCAGATCTGGAAGTCGGGGTTGAATTCCTTCTGCTTGAGGAGCGTGGTGCCGATGTCCTGCGTGATGTAGACGCTGGTGCCGTCGGAACGGAGCACGACCTTGGTGCCCAGCTTGCCGAGATCGATCACCACGGCGCCGTCGGCGCGTTTCTGGAACACGCCGCGCTCCAGGCCCTTCGCCACGACGTCCTTGCCGAGAAGGTAGGTCTGGCTTTCGAGGAAGGTCTTTGCAAATTTCACGCCCATGCGCTCGTAGGTCTGCGCAAAGCCTTCGAACACCCACGAGTTCATGAGCTTCCAGAGCTTCACGGTCTCGGGGTCGCCGGATTCCCATTTGCGGAGCATGGCCTGAGCCTCGGCGCCGACTTCGGTCTGGAGGAACAGTTCGTCGCTGTCCTTGTCCGCGAGTTCGGGCTTTTCGGCGCGGAGCTTTTTGATCTCGTCGACGAGCACATTGTTGTATTTGACATAGAAGTCGCCGACGAAATGGTCGCCCTTCTTATGGACGGACTGCGGCGTTTCGCCGTTTCCGAACCGGCGGTAGGCGAGCATGGACTTGCAGATGTGGATTCCGCGGTCGTTCACGAGGTTGACCGGCGTGACGGTGTGTCCCACGCG
>CAZHPP010000389.1:0-4328 GCA_964534535.1 uncultured Victivallales bacterium
CCGGCCGGCTTCACGGCCGGATCGACGGAGGAAGTTCCGCCCTTCGGATCCAGCCCCGTGATTTTCGGAGACCCCACCGTCAGCAGAAGGGAATCGGGGCTTTCCCCCAATGCGGCCAGACGCTCCGGGAACTCCGAAGCCCGGCCGAGGTTGTTCCACAGGAACGGCAGGGATTCCGTGGTTTCCGCGGCAAAGTACCGGCTTTTCGGAGAGCCCTGCATGAAGGTCCCGAACGCCTGCCAGTCAAACCGCCCGCATTCCGTATTCTTCAGTGAAACATATCCCGCCGCCAGGGCCGCCGCGCATGCAAAGACGGTCAGCACCCTTCCGCGCAGACGCAGCAGCAGGACCATCCAGACGATTCCGAATCCGGCTCCCGTGCACAGGAACGGCAGCAGCGGCAGATACACCCTCGGAGGCCCCGCCTTCAGCGCGAACGCGCAGAACAGCGGGAAAAGGATCACCGCGGCAAGCCCGGCAAGCGCCGTCCGGCGGGTCTTCCGGAACAACGCGGCGGCAAGCCCGGCAAGGAAAAGGATCAGGACGGCGATTCCGCCGGAAAAGGTCAGACTCCCATAGAAGAACCGGCAGACCGCGCCGAAGGAATCGAGCGCGGTTCCAAACATCTGGCCGTGCCGGAATTTTTCCAGATTCGGCAGATACCAGAAAAGCGCCGCAATTCCGAAAACGGCGTATGCCAGGAACGTCGGCACGATCCGCTTCCGGTTCCTTCCCGCAAGCACGGCCCCGCAGTGAATCAGCGCAATGGCCGGCAGGAACATGGCCGTCGAGGAGATCGTGAGGATTCCGAGAAACGCGGAAACCACGCAGGGGATCAGCGCAAGCGGCTTCTTCACGGAGACCAGTGCGAAATAGGCGTAGAGCAGAATCAGCAGGGTCTGGAGCGAATACCCGCGTGCGGTTCCGGAATAGTAGACGGCCGCGGGGGCAAACGCCATGAACACCGCCGCACAGAATGCGGCCATGCGCGACCGCAGAAGCTTTTTCGCGAACAGCCAGACGATCCAGACCGAAGCCGTTCCGGCCAGCCACGGGGCCAGGTGAATCATCCACGGAAAATCCGGGAACAGCATCATGGAAAGCCGGATGCAGAGCGAATTCAGCGGGTGGTTGTTCGGCGTGGCGAGGTCGGTGAAGATCACATTCACCGGCCGGGACGCGTAATTGAGGATCGACCAGATCTCGTCGTACTCGAGACTCGTGAAGAACCACATCAGGCGAAGTCCCGCGGCGCCGACGATCAGCGCCGGAAGGATCCACCTGGTGCGGCTGGTCCGTCCCGGGGTCATGCGGATTTCACTTGAGCTGGGAAAGCGCTTCGTTCACGCGGGCGAGCTTTTCGGTGAGGTCGGCAAGCTGGGCCTTGGTGTCCTCCACGAGCTTGGCGGGGGCCTTGGCAAGGAAGCCCTGGTTGCCGAGCTTGGCCTGCGTGCCGCGAATCCAGCCGGAGAGCTCCTTCTGCTGCTTGCCGAGCTTGGCAAGTTCGGCTGCGACGTCGACCACGCCCTTGAGGGGCAGGAAGATCGCGCCGGCCGCGCCGAGCGTGGAAGGCGCGCCCGAGCCGTCTTCGGCCTTGTAGTCCTCGTTCGAGATCGTGAGCGGTTCGGCATTCAGAAGCCATTTGAGGCTGTCCATGCCGCCGAGGAGGAACTTTTCATACTCCGCGTCGGCCGCCTTGATGTGGAAGCGCAGCTTTTTGCCCTGCGGAATGTCGTAGGCGATCCGGAGGGAGCGTCCGGCCGTGACCAGCGCGAATTTGGCCTCGGTTCTCGCAATCACGGATTCGGAATCCGGAATGGCCGCGTTTTCCTCCGTCATGGACTTCGGGAACGCCGAATACATGATGCTTTCCTTGTCGGAAAGGAATCCCATCTGGTGCGCGAGCTCCTCGGTGAGGAACGGCATGAAGGGATGCAGAAGCCGGAGCAGTTTCCAGAGCGCATAGTCGAGCACGGCAAGCGCCTGTTCCCGCGCCTCGCCGCCGGCCTGGAAGCGAACCTTGGAAGCCTCGATGAACCAGTCGCAGAACGAGCTCCAGACGACTTCGTACAGGCTGTGCACGGCCGTATGGAACTTGAATTCCTGAAGCGACTGCCGGATTTCCACGGCGCATCTGTCAAGTTTTGCGAGCATCCATTTCTCGTCGTCGGTGAGCTTTCCGGACTTGACGAGGGCGGAGATGTCCGCAAAGTTCGCGGAGACGGGCCCCTGCATGCGGCGGAAGCGGCACGCGTTCCAGAGCTTGTTGGCAAAGTTGCGGCCGATCTCGCATTTCTCGTTCGAATAGCGGATGTCCATGCCGACCGGCGCAATGTAGATAATCGAGAAGCGGAGCGCGTCGGCGCCGTACTTGTCGATCACGTCGAGCGGGTCGGGAGAATTGCCGAGCGACTTGCTGAGCTTGCGGCCGAGGTCGTCGCGGATGATGCTGGTGAAATAGACGTTGGAGAAGGGAATCTGTCCCTTGAACTCGCAGCCGGCCATGATCATGCGGGCGACCCAGAAGAAGATGATGTCGGGTCCGGTCACAAGGTCGTTCGTGGGATAGAAATACTTCTGCTCGGGCGTGTCGTCCGGCCAGCCCATGATCGTGAAGGGCCAGAGCCACGAACTGAACCAGGTGTCGAGAACGTCCTCGTCCTGAACCCAGCCTTCGCCCTTCGGGGCTTCCATGCCCACATAGATTTCCTTGCCGCGGTACCACGCCGGGATGCGGTGTCCCCACCAGATCTGACGGCTGATGCACCAGTCCTTGATGCCTTCCATCCAGTGGAAATAGGTCTTCGTCCAGCGGTCCGGATAAAATTTGATCTTGCCGGACTTGACGGCTTCGACCGCGGGTTTGGCGAGCTCGTCCATGTGACAGAACCACTGCTCGCTGAGCATGGGTTCGATCGGCACGCCGCCGCGCTCGGAATAGCCGACCGCGTGCACGATATCCTCAATCTTGACCAGGAGTCCGAGCTCCTGCATTTTCTTCACGGCGAGCTCGCGGGCCTCGTAGCGGTCGAGTCCTTCGAATTCCTTTCCGGCCTTTGCGTTCATGTGCGCGGTCTTGTCCATCACGCTGATGAAGTCGAGGTTGTTGCGCTGTCCGACCTCAAAGTCGTTGGGGTCGTGGGCCGGCGTGATCTTCACGCAGCCGGTTCCCTTGGTCGGATCGGCATGGATGTCGCCGATGATCGGAATCTCGCGGTCCGTAAGCGGAAGTTTGACCATCCTGCCGATGAGCGCCTTGTATCTCGGATCGTCCGGGTTCACCGCGACCGCGGTATCGCCGAACATCGTTTCTGGACGCGTGGTCGCCACGATCAGGAACCCGGTGCCGTCCGCCATCGGATACTTGAAGTGATAGAACTTGCCCTTGACGTCGCGGTAAATGACCTCTTCGTCGGAAAGGGCGGTCTTGGAGACGGGGCACCAGTTGATCATGCGGCGTCCGCGACGGATGTAGCCCTTGTTGTAAAGTTCCACAAAGACTTTGCGGACGGCCTTTGAAAGGCCCTCGTCCATGGTGAAGCGTTCGCGCTCCCAGTCGCAGGAGGTGCCGAGCCGGCGCAGCTGGCGGATGATGGTGCCGCCGTATTTGGCCTTCCATTCCCACACGCGCCTGATGAACTCTTCCCGGCCGAGGTCGTCGCGGCCGATTCCCTCTTTTTCGCGGAGGACTTTTTCGACCTTGCTTTCGGTGGCGATTCCGGCGTGGTCGGTGCCGGGGAACCAGCAGCATTCGTCGCCCTCCATGCGGTGCCAGCGCATCAGGATGTCCTGAAGCGTGTTGTTGAGCACGTGGCCCATGGTGAGGATTCCGGTCACGTTCGGCGGCGGGATCACGATCGAGTACGGTTTTTTCTTCGGATTCGGACGGCCTTTGAACAGACCGTTCTTTTCCCAGTATTCATACCATTTCGCTTCGATCTGAGCCGATTCATACGCTTTCGGCATCTCGGTTTCCGGCATCTTGAATTCCTCCTGAATATTGACTGTTCCAAATAAAACTGGATAATATACAACTTGTGCGGGAGAATTGCAATCCGGAGAATCAATTTCGGAGAACGGATCCTGTTCGGGGAAAGCAGGGAAAATAAAATTCAGCTCTCTTTCTGTCAGGGGCTTCTCGCCCCCGACACCTCCCGGCAGGACTCAATGAGCCCTGCACCCTGCGCAAAAAATGAATTTTTTGCGCCCGTTTTTATTGACATCTGCCGAACAGTGGTGCGAACCGTCGTCTTTTTCCCACCTCAAAAGATCCGGGACATCTTGTAAAAAGCAATGAAAACGGGAGGAATTGCATTGCAGGGACAAAA
>CAZHPP010000390.1:0-4324 GCA_964534535.1 uncultured Victivallales bacterium
TGGAAGAGGCGTTTTTCATCTTTTCGGGACGGCCCGGAATCACCTGGGAAATACTAGTCGGAGCTATCCCGCCAGCGGCGATCCAGTCATGGGTTGCGCCGAAGGCGTTGATTCCGTAGTGCACGTATTCGAAGATCCAGGAATTGTTCCCGGTCGTCATATACTTCGACCATGCATTGCTCTGGTCATATGCCGGGTTCAGCGCCTTGGCCGCGGCGATGTTCAGGGAGGGGCACATCCAGAGTTTCGGCGACGCAATCAGCCTGGTGTTGGCCAGCAGATAGGCCCAGCCGTAGTCCGGGAGCTTTGCAGCACTCGGCGGATAGTAGTTGTAGCTGTCGACGTACATCAGCATGGGGTAGTTGATCTGCTTGAGATTGTTGAGGCACGAAGTCTTCCGTGCGGCTTCCCTTGCCTTGTTCAGCGCGGGCAGAAGCATCCCGGCCAGAATCGCGATGATCGCGATAACAACCAGAAGCTCGATCAATGTAAAAATTCCCGCCGTCAATAATTTTCTTGCCATCGTCTTCAACCTTTCTGTTTTCTGTACCTTATATCAGGACCCGCAGAGCGCAGGTTCTTTTTTCCATCATCGCCGAAAGCATATCGAATGCCGCATCGGCAAGACTCACATTCCTTTTTTCCGCCTGAATCAGCAGATCGTCATATCCGGATTCCGGCAGCGGAATGGAACTCCCGACCATCACGCAGGAAGAATTGAACTTGCACCGGTGCATGAATGAAAGCTTCTCGACCTCGCGTGCAATTCGGAAATTCATCGCGCAGACGGAATCGAACGGAAGGTTCCGCTTCATGAAGACCGGCTTCATCTCCGAAACGATCCCGGCCATGCGGCCATGCCCGACGTAATGGTCCGATTCGTCGAACGAAAGATGAAATTTCGGAACCAGATCAAGGAATGCGTCAAAATAGATTTCGTCAGAGTAAAGATTATGATTCTCTTCCGCATAGGCGATTTTTTTCGCCCCGCGTGCCGCCATTTTTTCCAGCACGCCGCGCACGTTCTCGTAAAGATCGGGTCCCACATTGCCGAATCCGGTCAGCAGAGATTCGCGGTAAATTCCATAGATCACGCCCGGAACTCCAAGCGAACGCAGCGCCGCAAGCGAATCAGGAGTCAGGGATCCGCTGATGAACATTCCATCGATCCGTTCGTCCCGCAGAAGCGACGGCAGGTCCTGAACCGTCCGGTCGCCGGACCTGATGGTGGTCAGCATCAGATGATAGGCTCTGCGGGCAGCGGTCTGAATCAGTGAATTGATGATATCCAGATAGGCTTCCGTGGAGAATGGCAGATTGACCATCACGAGCGCCACATTGCGCGTGGCGCCGCGCCGCCCGCGGAGCACAAGGTCCTGAATGTTCGGATTCAGACGGTAGTCCAGGTCATGACAGGCATCCATGACGCGGCGGCGCGTTTCGCCGTTGACCGCCTCGAATCCCGAAAGGACGCGCGACACAGTCGACTTTGAAACTCCCGCTTTCCGGGCAACCGCTTCCATGCTCGTCATGAATTATTCCAATTTGTTGTTGCAACTTGTTTCAATATTACATTATATCACATTTTTTTAATTTGTCAAGCCCCTTTTCAGAAAATAAGGACATCGGCAAAATTGAAAACAGGTCAGTCCGGCTCCATTCCGCAGATTGTGCGGCAGGAGAACAGTTCATCAGGCCCCCCGTGCGGATTCACTTCACGTCAAATGCAAAGACATGAATTTTTGATTCTCCGCGCTGAGAGTCCACCACAAGACGCACAGCCTCGGCGCAGACCGGCCGGAACGCCCCCAGGATGCAGCGTTTCCGGTTGTCCGTGCCGCAAAACACTTTTTCCCATTTTCCCGCGTTTCTGACTTCAATCGAGTAATCGCACAGAAGCATCCCGGGCATTTTCCGCAGGTCCTCGCCGTCATCGGCAATGTAGCAGCGCTGCTGCTTCTTATCGCTGAAATCGCTGTCCGAAATGATCCTGAAGCTCGAAATGCGTGCCGGTTCCGCAAATTCGTATCCGCATGTTTCCCCCTTGCCGAGCCAGATTCCGCTGTCGTTTCCGCCCTGCCTCCGTTCGATGCCGCTGCGAAGAACTTCATGCGAAACCCCGGCCCGTGCGCAAATTTCAGGAATTCTGCGTGTTTTCCCCGGAATGAACTGGTCCTGTTCCATGAGGGTCGACTGAAGTTCCGGAAGAGCATGCTCATAAACGCCGCGGGGAGCAAGGCCTTCCCTGACCGCGATGGCGGCGGCGGTGCCGACGGCCTGGCCGAGCACGGCGCATGTTCCCATCACCCGCGTGGCGCTCAGAGCCATGTGGGAAACAGAAATATTGCGTCCGGCAAAGAACAGATTCGGCACGTTTTTCGAGTAAAGCGAGCGGTACGGGATTCCGAACGGCGACGGCGCAGGATGGAAGATCGTGGGCGGAGCCGAGGTGAAAAACGCCTTCGGATTGTGATCGTCCATCGGCCATCCGCCGTGAGCGATGACGTCGGGGTATTTTCCTCCGGCTTCAATCTCGCCCTGGGTCATGATGTGATCGCCGACATAGCGTGCGCTTTCGCGTTTTCCCGGGAGTGCGCCGATCCAGTCAAGTTCCCATTTCCCTGCATCGCCGAGATGGCTGTTCTTGATATATTCCCATGTGCCGTAGGCGATTTTCAGGAGTTCGTGCCTGATTTCGTCGGCATCCGCAACGGTGTCCTTCACCCCGCCGAATTCCATCCACCAGAAATTTTCATGCCGGAAATCCTGCGCGACGCAGTTTTTGCGAAGCATGGTTTCATCGGTGAAATGGTACGCCCAGTCAGGCGCATGGAACGGAACATCCCGCTTTGTGCGCCTGAGCTGGACCAGAATCGAACTGCCCATGGTTTTGGAATCGGCCTCCTCCGGGGCGTGCGATTCATTGAATTCGGAGCGGGCTTCCCGTCCGACGCGATATTCCGCGCCGGAAAGCCTCAGAATGCTGTCGCCCGAACAGTCGGCAAAGAACTTTCCGAAAATCTGATATTCCGTGTACGCATTCGTATCCCACGCCGCGACGGAACGGATTCCGTTCCCGTCCGCCGAAACGGATCTTACGCTCGTGTTCAGCAGAAGGACGATGTTCTTTTCGGCGGCGACAAAGGAATACATCACGCCGTCCCACAGCGAGTATTTCAGTTCCGGATTGTCATGGTAATTCATCAGCATGAGTTCCTCGATCAGCCCGCCTTCCCGGTCGTCAGGCCCCTGCGCGCCGCAGATCCACATGCGCATTTCGCTTGAGGCATTTCCACCGAGCACGGGCCGGTCCTGAACGAGGATCACGCTGATTCCGTTCCTGGCGGCCGCGACGGCGGCGCAGATCCCGGCCATTCCGCCTCCGACCACGACGAGATCGGCCTTCAGCGTTTTTTTTGAGATTGTCATGATGGGTGCTCCTTTTCAGATTGGGAGCAATATACAGCAACGATTTTTCCGGTCAATGTCAGCATCATGAAAAATGGACGGAAAAAACTGGAAAGCTCACAATATGAGATTTGAAAAATCGGCAATCCGTGCTATTTTTCCTGTCATGAAGAACAAACTTACAGCCAAAACGTTCGAGATCATCGACTTCCTGCTCAGGACCGGAGCCCCGCTTTCCATCCGGGAACTGAGCGCAGGAACCGGCATCGAACGCAGCGCCTGCTGGCGGATCGTTTCCGATCTGTGCGAGCTCGGATATCTCAGGAAAAGCACCTACAGGTCTGTCGAACCGGGACTCGGAATGGTTTTTCTGGGACAGGCCGCGTTTGCAAAGGCTTTCTTCTCCCACAAGGCGGTTGCAGAACTTTCCAGGGCGGGACGCGAACTCGGCGTGAACGCCGCCATTGCCGGAATCTACCATGACCATGTGGTGTATTTTTACCGTGACGGCGGCAAGACGGAGACATACAACTGGCCGCTTTTCGGTTCCAACATCGGGCTCTGCATCCTCGCAAAAAAGTTCGGGGCCGTCAGAACGAAAAAAATTCTTTACTCCGACGCAAAGACCTTCGTGCATGACAGGCAGGAACTTGCCCGCATCAGGGAAACTGTCGAACGGCGTGTCGAACATGTTCTGAAATACGGGTACGCCGTGGATGAAAACAGGGTTTCCTGCAACATATCATATCCGCTTGAACGGAACGGCGAGGTGTTCGGACTCGCATTCTTTTTTGAGAAGGGACCTTCGCACAGTCTCAGCCGCCTGATTACGAAATGTTCTCTTCTGCGCAACGCCCTGGAAAAATGAATTACCCCGCCCCAAGGGGCGAGGTATCCGAAAGACATTCCGTCATCC
>CAZHPP010000391.1:0-4300 GCA_964534535.1 uncultured Victivallales bacterium
CCTCATCGAAACAGATCAAATATCTGCTCGACCTTGCCCGGAACATCGGAATGACACCTGCACAGATTGCAGCAAGATACAATGTCCCGAGCGTGCAGGACCTCACAAAAGCCCAGTGTTCCAGCCTCATCAACGAGTGGAAGGCAGCATAAAATGGATATTCTGAAATTGAAGGAATCGCCCCACTGGTCGGTCTCTGCGATGGAATGTTTCAGGACATGTCCGCTCAAATACCGGTTCCGTTACATCGATCATGCTCCCGTCGAAAGGACGGGGGCGTGTTTTCCTCTGGGCAAGGCAGTTCATGATGCGCTGTCCGAGCGTGCCAGAAAGGGAAAAATCTTCAACAGCACGGATGCAAAGGATTTTTTCGACGAGATGTTCAATGCCGAAGTCAATGCTTCAGCGAACCTGACTTACAAGCCCGACGAGACCTTTGAAACGGTTCTGTAGACGGGCCGGAAAATGGTGGACGCCGTGTCAAGGATGGGAAGACGACTATACCGTGGAAAGTGTGGCTGAAACATTTTCCGTTGAAGTCCCCGGCCTCGGCAAGCCACTGTGCGGCAAGCTTGATCTGATCAGAATACTTTCCGGAGCCGCTTCAGGTTGGATCGCAACCTGCAATATTTTCACAGTTGATGATTTTTTCCAGAAGCACATTTTCATTGTACATATAGTGATTGCTCGCTTCAAATCCGATTCTGGAGTCCCGTTTCTGCGCCTCAAGGAGGCGGTATGCAAGAAGTTTCTCCTCCCTGGCGAGCTGTCGGCATTCGTGCGAATTGCCCTCGTCCCTTGCCTTGTAAAACGCGATTTGATTATACGAACTCCGGATAAGACAGTAACCTGCCTCCGCAATATTGAGCAGTTCAAGGAATGCGCTGTCTTTTTGAGGGATGTTCCGCAGGATCTGCAGGCCATCCATCCAGTCCGAAGCCATTTCGGAGAATACCTCGCCCAGAAGTTCTGGCGAATAAATGTCCTCACCCCATCCGCGTACGTCGTCGTAACAGAACCCCACCATTGTGGCGCGTCGTCCGGTAGGAAACGGCCAGAGAAGGTTTGCTGGGCCGTAATTCTGGGGACCTCCATAGATCAGATTGAAACCGCTGAACGGGAATTTTTCGAAACCTTCGGAAATCCGGAGCAGACCTCTTTCAATTTCCTGCGCATGCGGAGTGCCGAATTTCCTTCTGATCAGCTCACTGACCTGGCAGTCCGTCAGCGGAAGATTTCCGCCCGGAGCTCCTCCGAGTGTCCAGCTCAGCAGAAAATCCTGGATGCCAAGCTTTTTCAGATTGTCGAGATGACGCTTCACCAAATGAGGCGCCGGCACATACGGCAGACTTGAAAGCTCCCATGATGCGTTCAACTGTACTTTTGCCATGACTTTGTGACCAGTTTTCCGTGCCATTTTCCATAAACGC
The DNA here is from genome assembly GCA_964534535.1 of uncultured Victivallales bacterium. Classification (GTDB taxonomy): domain Bacteria; phylum Verrucomicrobiota; class Lentisphaeria; order Victivallales; family UBA1829; genus CAZHPP01. The sequence goes on from CAZHPP010000391.1 coordinate 1,431, forward strand.
TCGGCCACAGGTCCCGGTCCGGGATGCGCAATGGAGTAATCGACGATTTTACCCTTGATTCCACGGCAATCTGTTTCAAGCGACGTCTCGCTCACACACATGATATCGATATCTGCAGGAAGTTTCTTCAGCACTTTTTCGTCCCATTCCGGAGACCATCCCCAGTTCCATGCGATCAGACGGCACGTTGACGATTTCGAACGCATTCCATCATAAATTGATTTCAACACCGCAGTTACCTCTTCGGATGCGTCAGGCAGATTCATGCATCGCGGACACAGCGTTTTCTTAGATTTGCTCAGACAGTGTGTCAGATTCTCGCTCATTGTAATAGCCAGGAATCCCCCCAGTTCCGGTACTGCTCCGCAAAGTTCTGCAACTCCATTCTTCAGTGCTTCGGACACTTCCCTGTTCATAATGCAGAGCGCCTGTGTTCCGCTGCCGTTTGCGCTTGGAGTCCCGCCCCAGCCTTTGTGCCTGGCGAGTATGCTTTCCGGAAGCGCACGCGGCTCATTCAGATAAAGATAGAGTTCAATTCCGTATTTCTTAGTAAGGGTGGCAAGCCCCCTCAAATTTTTCAGACGGATTTCCCATCCATTGGAGATATCTTCATCACCGGTCCATGGTACCAGATCGCTGAGAAGAATGTTTATCCATATGGCGTTGATTCCGCTTTTCGCGTATTCCCTGAGAAGGCCTGGACTGACAATCTCTTCAAATCCATTTTCTTTTGCAAGCACGTCTCCGAATGGGGCCCAATAACTGTAGATCATGCGAAGCGGCCTCTTGTCAGAGGCCGCAGGAACCTGTACCGATTGTCCTGAGAAGTCATTTTCATACTGTTTCAGAAAACCGAATACTTCCGGAGCCTCATTCCGCTTTACAAAGCTTTCGATGATGCTTCTTATTTTCCCAGTCTGCTCAGCCTCCTCCGGGGAAAGATCCCGGACGGTCACCTCCGGACACAGCGGCTTGAACATCCCCATCTTTGTCCACATAAAATCCTCCTCACGGAGGACCTTGACGAGTTTTTCCCGTTCCCATCCTAAAAGCTTCAAAAGAGGCTTATAATTGAGAATCTCCCAATTCTGACGGATCACGGTGAGATAGCCGTGCTTCATCCAGAGCTTTGCTCTTTCGGGGTTGTATTTCCGCAGACCAAGTTCTGCAGCCTCTTTTTCAACGCGTTCCGGAGTCGAATCAAGCGCTTTTGCCAAATTTTCGATTTGAACCATATTCCAGTTCCTGAAAACTACGGCCTGGAAAAGCGTCGGAAAATGTTTCATTTTCAAGGCCGGGAAGCCCGGATGTTCGCAAAAGTCCTCAAGAGAATATTTCATTAAGAAAACCAGCCTTTCAATGAGCCAGAAGCAGATAGGTTGTGTGCATTTCGGCACAGAGGGAGCATATGCCGTTTTTCACCGGATAATCTTTCCCGGTGAAGAGATCAGTAAGGACTGCGGCTTTTCTGCCGGCAGGGAGCCGGATATTCCGCATCCCGTTCTTTTCTCCGGTATGAATGGCGATCAGACTGCCGGAGGCGTTGAGAGCGTCTCCTATTTCCGGATTCATGACAGTGAGTCCTGCTCCGGAAGCGATTTCACGCATTATTTCAGGAGTGAAATTGGAGGGCCAGCAGTATACACTTGTCCAATTCTTGAAATGTTTCCGGACTATGGCCGCCTGTCCGTCATCTGTGCGCGCCAGCACTTCTCCTTCTTCCGGGATAAGTCTCGGACCGGGTCTGAGGTTGCCCATGAGCGCGGCAGGGACTCCAGCTTTCAGATATTGACCGTCCACAACGCTTTTGACGCCGCCGGAGTATGACTCGGACAGGATCTTGTTTTTGATTCCTGTAAGGAATGCTATGCGTTCGGGATTCCATGTTTCGCCGTCGCTTATTCCGGGCATGGACATCCAAACCAGGGTACGGTTGTCCTTTTTCATATTTTTATTGATGAAGTTCAGTTGTTCCGGAGTAATTTTCCAGGAATCGGAAAAGATGAAGCACTTGTATTGATCTGCAATTTTTGGCAGATCGCTGAGAAGATAGACGTCAAATCCGGTTCCGGCGTATGGCAGACGGAAAACCAGATCCCTTGTGCCGAAACGGTGATACGCGCTCTTCTGACGGACGAATGGCAGACTTGTCTCGTCGAAAAGTAAAGCGATCTGTCCGTCCTTGCGGTCGAAAATTTCTGATTTGCCGCTGTATTTCTTCTCCAGTTCGCTGAACCGTCCGATCAGCGACATGAGTCTGGGATCTCCGGCGATCCATCCTTTGCCGTAATAGCCGAATTCAAAGGCCATTCCGTTGACCAGCGCCCAGGCAAGTTCGCGTTTCAGCACTTCCGCCGTATCGCGCAGGTTGTCCGGTGCCCCGAAAGCGTTTGTGGGGGAGCGATGCGTGCGGGAGTCCTCTTGAACGGTGGAGACCTTTTTGTTCAGGACGATGGACGCCGTCGTTGTAATGGCTCCGGACTGCGCCCCTATTTCACGTCCGGAATAGCGATAGATGGAGGAGAGAAAGTCAACATTTTTCGAATCCAGCAGTCGACGCATGTCATAATGTCCAGTTTCGCTCCAGTCTTCTCTTGCCACATAAGTGACATATCCGTAATATGTTCCGAAAAGTGACCTTCCCTGTGTCTCCTCTTTGACGCATGCGGCGAACTCCTCGATCATGTCCGCGACCACGAAGCTGAAATAGCTTCGGAAATCAATGACTTTCTGATTGGCTGCCGGATCGATGAACCCGAAATGTCCGACTGCATCGCGTTCCTGGGGGGTGGGAAGTTTTGCTTCGGAAAAATCCCTCAGGGAAGAATTCCAGCTCTTGTTGAGACGGTCAATGGAAGTGTATTTTTTCT
>CAZHPP010000392.1:0-4294 GCA_964534535.1 uncultured Victivallales bacterium
TGCTGGGGCCTTCGGCCAGGACTTCGAGCGTCCGGCCGAGAAAGCGTTCGTTGCGCGTTTCGGAACTTTTGTCCAGGTCGGCGAGAAGGATCTGGTTGCGGCGCTCTTTTTCCTCCTGCGGGACGTTGTCGGTCATTTTTGCGGCGAGGGTTCCCTTGCGCGGAGAATATTTGAAGATGTAGGCGAGGTCGAAACAGACTCTGTTCATGAGTTCGCGGGTGCGGTTGAAGTCGTCCTCCGTTTCGCCGGGGAATCCCACGATCACGTCGGTGGAAAGCGCAATTTCGCCGTGACATTTTGTGCGGAGTCCTTCCGCGACGGCAAGATACTGTTCCGGCGTGTACGGACGGTTCATGGCCTTGAGAATTCTTGCGGAGCCGGACTGCAGTGGCAGGTGCACGCTCCTGCAGACTTTCGGGGTATCGGCAATGCAGTCGATGAGCCGCGTGTTGAAGTAGGCCGGATGCGGCGACGTGAAGCGGATCCGCTCGATTCCGTCGACGGCCGCGATCTGTTCCAGCAGGTCGGCGAAGGGCGAATGGTTCTGATCCTTTCCGGGCAGGCCGGAGGCGCCGTAGGCCGTGACGTTCTGGCCGAGGAGCATGATCTCCTTCACGCCGGCGGAAGCCAGAGCTTTTGCCTCGTTCACGATCTTTTCCGGGGAACGGCTGCGCTCGCGTCCGCGGACGTACGGCACGATGCAGTAGGAACAGAAGCGGTCGCAGCCGCGCATGATGGAAATATACGCCTTGAAGCCGTTCACGGTATGCGAGTCGAGCCCGTCGGCGTCGCGGATTTCGTCGTGCGCGACGTCGGCGGCGCGGGGATTGCTTCCGAGTCCGGCGACGATTGCGGGGAGCTCGTGAATCCTGTCCGTGCCGACTGCGAAGTCGAGGTAGGGCAAGGCGCGCAGCAGTTCTTCGCCGCGGCTCTGGGCCATGCACCCCATGATTCCGAGACGCAGCCGCGGATTGTTTTTCTTGAGAAGGTTCAGGAATCCGAGCTTGCCGATGGCCTTGCGTTCGGCCTGGTCGCGCACGGAACAGGTGTTGAGAATGATGAGGTCGGCGTCGGATTCGGAATCGACGGGGATGTGTCCGGCCCGGCAGAGCATGGCGGATGCGGCCTCGCTGTCCCGTTCGTTCATCTGGCAGCCGTAGGTTTTCAGGAGGAACTTCATTTATGGACGGCCATATTGTTCCGGTGAACGATTTCGCTGTCGGCGTCGGATTTGAGGATTGTGTGGATTTCCGAAGTCTGTTTTCCGGCGATGAGGCGGCACTGGGCGGCGGAGAAATTGGAAAGGCCCTTTGCGACGAGCGCGCCGGAACCGCTGCGGATTTCGACCACGCTTCCGCGTTTGAAGGAGCCTTCGACGGCGGTCACGCCCGAGGGCAGAAGCGAACTTCCGCGCTGGAGAACCGCACGGACCGCGCCGTCGTCGATGACGATTTTCCCGGCCGATTTCGCAAAGGAGGCGAGCCAGCGTTTGCGGGAGTCGAGCTTTTCGCGGGAAACGGGCAGGAATACGGTGCCGACGTCCTGGCCCTTGAAAATCTTGTCAAGCACGAGCGGATCGCGTCCGTCGGCGACCCAGAGCGCATCGCCGCCCTGGTTCATGATGTCGGCGCATTTGAGCTTGGAGGCCATGCCGCCGATGGAGAGATTGCCGTTGTCGGAGCCGGTGGCCATGCTCCGTTCGGATTCGGTGATTCCGCGCACAACGGAGATCGTTTCGCCGAGCGTGCCGTCGGGATTGGGCTTCTTGAGGCCGTCGACGGTGGTGAGAATCACGGCGAGGTCGGCGCGCATCATGGAAGCCACGAGCGCGGCGACGGTATCGTTGTCTCCGAACTTGAGTTCGGCCACGGAGACGGGGTCGTTTTCGTTGCGGATGGGCAGCACGTTCTTGGCAAGGAGCGGCTCGATGCAGTTGAGCGTGTTCAGGTGGCGTTCGCGGGAGCGGAGGTCGTCGGCGGTGAGCAGGATCTGCGCGGCGCTGAAGCCGAACTTGCGGCATTCGGCATCGTACATGGCGATCAGGTGGATCTGCCCGATTGCGGCGAGCGCCTGGACTTCGGAAAGCCTTCTGGGGCGTTTTTCGATTCCAAGACATTTCATTCCGGTGCCGACGGCGCCGGAGGAGACCAGAATGACCTGGATTCCGGCATCGCGGATCCGCTTGATCTGGGAGATCAGTGTTTCGACCGCGGCGAGGTCGGAAAGCAGACGCGTTCCCGCCTTGATGACAACGCGGGAGCAGTGCGCCACAAGTTCTTTACGGATCTGGGTGTTGTCGTTCATGATTCAGAAACGAAAAAAGCCGGATTTTGCTCCGGCTTTTTCCGACACGGTTCTGTGTGAAGAATCGGGAAAACCGATTATTCCGCGAAACCGTACACCTTCGTCGTGTAGGACCCGTAGATGCCGAAGTAGTTGCGGACTTCGACGTTGGCCCAGCTGATCTTGGTGATGTTGCCGTTCTTGCAGGCGGCGTTCAGAGAGTAGTCGCCGCAGGCGAAGAGACCGAACATGCAGATGGCATTGGCTTCGCCCTTCTGCGTGAACTTCATGTCTCCGTTTCCGACGGCGAGCGGCTGGGTGATTCCGGTGTAGATCACGCCGAGCGGTTCAGGGGTTGCACATCCGCAAAGAACTGCGACGGAAGCCAGACCGACAGCGGCCGCGATCGATTTGAAATTCAGTTTCATTTTCCATTCTCCTTGAAATTGAAAAGTGAAAATTTTTGGAACATTTGACAATATACATTCGTCTTTCGCAAAAACAAATGGTTTTTCAAAAAAATTCGTCTTTCTGACGCTTTTTTCGCGCTTTTTCCGGATCCGGGGCGAAAATCAGGGCAAAAATGCGTTCGGACATTTTTCTGTCCTTCCCCGCACATTCCGTAAAAAAGACGTTTTCTCCGGAAAACGGACTGGCCGACAGGCGTCGACAAAAAAACGAGCGCAAAAAATTCAATTTTTTGCGCAGGGTGCAGGGCTCATCAGAGTCCTGCCGAGGGGGAAGGGGCGAGCAGCCCCTTGGGGGGCCTTTTTGGAGCCATGCGCAAAAAAACGCCCGGCCGGAACTTTTCGGTTCCGGCCGGGCGGAAGAATCCGGTTCGGGGATCAGATTTCTTTTCTGCGGTCCACGTAAGTCGTGTGGAGCAGCTGGTGCGCCGCATGGCTTCCGGGTTCGCCCAGGAACTCATCATACAGTTTGATGATGGAGGGGTTCTTGTGCGACTTGCGGATCGGCAGACCCTTGTCAGCGGCGTAAAGCGCCTTCATGCGCTTCTCAAGGATCGAGGAGTCGCCGTGATGGTAGGGCTGACCGCCGCCGTTGATGCACCCGCCGGGGCAGGCCATGATTTCGATGGCGTGGTAGTTTGCCTCGCCGCGCTGGATTTTTTCCAGCAGCTTGCGGGCGTTTCCGAGTCCGGAGCAGACGGCCGCATGGAGTTCGAGGTCTCCGATCTTGACCGTGGCTTCCTTGATTCCTTCGAGGCCGCGGACGGCCTTGAAGTCGATCTCCTGGACGTCCTGTCCCGTGAGCCAGTCGGCCGCGGTGCGGAGCGCCGCTTCGAGCACGCCGCCGGAGGTTCCGAAGATCACGGCGGCGCCGGTGGAATCGCCCAGCGGATCGTCATACTTGCCGTCGGGCAGATCGTCGAACACAACGCCGGCCTCGTGGATCATGTCGGCCAGTTCGCGGGTGGAGATCACGATATCGACGTCCGGCACGCCGTTGTGCGCGAATTCCTCGCGGGAAGCCTCGTACTTCTTGGAGAGGCAGGGCATCACGGAAACGACGATCAGGTTCTTGGGATCGACCCCGATCTTCTGAGCGTAATAGCTCTTGGCGATCGCGCCGAACATCTGCTGCGGGGACTTCGCGGTGGAGGGCATCCAGCGGAGGTCCGGGAACTGATGCTCGAGGAACTTGACCCATCCGGGGCAGCAGCTGGTGAGAATCGGCAGATTCTTGCCGGATTTCACGCGTTCGATGAGCTCGGTCGTCTCCTCCATGATCGTGAGGTCGGCGGCGAAGTCGGTATCGAACACCTTGTTGAATCCGAGCATGCGGAGCGCGGTGACCAGCTTGCCGGTGGAGATGGAGCCGGGCTCCATTCCGAAGCGTTCGCCGATGGCCACACGGACGGCGGGAGCGGTCTGGACAACGACCGTCTTGGTGGGGTCGTTGAGCGCGCGCCACACGTCGTACTTGTAGTCGATTTCGGAAAGCGCGCCGACGGGGCAGGCCTGGACGCACTGGCCGCAGAACACGCATTCGG
>CAZHPP010000393.1:0-4293 GCA_964534535.1 uncultured Victivallales bacterium
GGCCTCTTCAATTTTTTTCTGTGGAATCATGCTGTCTCCCTGTTTCATGCAGAAAAATATATCTGCCGGATTGATTTTTCAAATAGCATGATGTATTATATTGATATAATTAAAATATCAATCATGCAGGAGAGCAATCAATGGAACTTACGCATCTGAAATACTTCATTGCCGTGGCGCACGAACTGCATTTCCGGCGTGCGGCAAAGCTGCTGAACGTTTCCCAGGCCCCGCTGAGTCAGCAGATCCGCCGTCTGGAAGACGAACTTGACGTGAAGCTTTTCGAACGCACCAGCCGCGTAGTCAGACTGACCGATGCCGGGCGTCTTTTCCTTCCCGAGGCCGAAGCCATTCTGAGCCGGGCCGAACATGCGGCCGGACGCCTGAAGGAACTGTCGGAAGGCAGGGCCGGTTCGCTGCGGATCGGCTACAACGAACCTGCCATCAACACCTTTCTGCCTGCCGCGCTCTTCAGTTTCAGGAAGATGTTTCCTTCTGTGGAACTCCACCTTATGGAACTTGAGCCGGAAGAACAGATGCGCGAACTGCGGTCGGGACTGATCGACATCGGGTTCATCCGGCGGTTCGGACACGACCTTTCCGAATTTGAAACCCGCTTCGTCTTTTCGGAACCCTATGTGCTTGCGATGAGGAAGGACCATCCGCTTGCGAAAGAACGCAGGCTTTCCGCGAACAGTCTCGACGGCAGGGAGCTTCTGCTTTTTGCGCGCGGGGTGAATCCGGCTCTTTACGATGCTCTCTGCGAATGTTTTCACCGTTCCGGTTCGCATCCGGTTTTTCGGGAATACGCACGGTTGAAGTCTTCGATTCTTGCCCTTGTGAATGCGGGATTCGGTGCTGCGCTGGTTCCCGAGTCTTCGGAAGCGAGTGCGCCGGAGGGTCTCGTCTTCAGGAAGATTGCGGGCGGATTCCCGCCGGTCGAGATATGTTCGCTGATGCCGGGGTCAGCGGCATGTCCGGCCGCGATGAATTTTCTCAGGTTCGTTCCGGCACATCAATGATGCGCTGGAACGACGGAGAAGGCGATTCCGATCCCGGCCGATATTCTTTTGCCCTGCGCTTGAACCGCCCCCCGTATTGTAAAGGAAGCGGAGTCTGGAGCCGGTGGGGATTTTCCCCCGGACCGGGATTCCAACTCCGCAGACACATTTCCGAAGGAAGAACTTAATGTTCCTTTTCCAATTCAAGAGTCGCTTGCGCAAACTGAGCCGTAAGACGATTCATTCCCTCCTTGTTTCGATCCATGAAGGGATTCAGCGGATGCCAGAACGGAACACACAAGATCAGAGACGAATCAAGAATTCCGTTCCTCCAGCAGGGCGATCATCCCGCCGGAAAAGAAGCAGACGCTCATGCAGAGCGAGGCAATCAGCAGGAAGACCGCCGTGTCCGACATGTCGCTGGAAAAAGATTCCAGGGCTTCCGCGCTCTGATCGAGCGAGCGAACCGTATTGTCCATCGCCCCGACAATCCTGTCATGGTTCTTCTTGAGGGAGGAATCGAGGGAATCAGCCGCGGTTTTCAGGAGTTTTTTCCCCCATTCTTTCCATTTGCCGAATTTTCCCTGGGGCGGGTTCGCACTGCCGTCGGCAGGAGCCGGTTCCGGAGCCGGCTTCAGCGATTCCTGGAGAGCGGGAAGTTTTTCCTGCACCTCAAGGTAGATTGCTTTTCCGCAGACGACAACCTCGCGATAACTGTGAATGGCCTGAATGAGTTTTCCGGAGTTCAGGCTGGCGGATGCGTTCTGCCACCTGAGAAAAGAAAGAACTGCGAAAATGGCCAGAACGATGGAAAATACGATTTCAATCCCTGCGAATATTCTTTTTGCCTTGTGCATGAAATGCTCCCTGTTATAGAAGAAGTGTACCGGCCAGCATTCCGACGCCATACCAGAAATTCGGGTCTTCTGTATTGACCATGGCATCAGTGCGTGCGATTTTGGAACGGATGACTTTGTTTGTCTGTCCGTCCAAATCGACGCGAAGGACGGTTTGTCCGCCCTTGTGGAATACGCCGTCCCAGCGGAAAGTGAGTTCAATTTGAATTTCTCTGATGTTGCTCTGGTTTCTGCCGACTTTATTGCTGCCGTCCATCGTGATGATACTGCATCCTGTGACGCAGGCCGACGTGACGTTGACGGTTGCATGGGCGCTTTCGATTCTGCGGCGGACGGCACAGGATGGATTCTGAAGTTCCCGATCGACGCTGCTGATGACCTCGTCCTGGAGTTCTTCGACTGTCTGGGGCTTGAGCAAAAAGTATCCGAGGATCACGGCGGCCACCAGAACTGCCGCGATGATCCATTTCCGGTATTTATTCTTTTTTACCGGAATATGAAACTGTTGTCCGCATGACGGACACTGACTGTCTGATCCGGCCAGAGCGGAATCGACTTCCATTGCCTTGCCGCAGGACGGGCACCGAATCTTGATCATGTTCATTGCAAACTCTCCTTAGCTTTTTGTCGGCATTATGCCATGAGTCACCTGTGCCAGGGTAGCCAGCAAGAGGCCTATAGTAATAATAATCAGGCAGGTATATTCAAACCAGCCGCCAGTCTTCGGAACGGCCGGGAGATCCTCGTCTTTGAATGATTCTCCGGCTCGAAGTTTCTTTCGTGCCAATTTGAGTTGCTCATGGGAATATCGGTCCTCGCCGAACAGGGCGCTGGTGTTTGCCGGCAGTAAAACAGCAAGACCTATCAAAAACAGGAACACGCAAGCGATGCTGCCTTTCAACAGCATCATCACACCTTCCCAAAGAGTCATAACGGAAAAGAAATAGAAATAAATGCGGGCCAGCTGACTCCGGGCCCTCTTGAAAACATAGGCTACTGCACAAAAATACACGATTACGAGAATCCCTATCATAGCAACTGCTATGCCATTATCTGCATCCGATTTCAGCAGCAGTATGCCCAAGATGACCACGAACAGTGCAGCGACAACAATTGCCAGAAATCCCAATTGTCTCAAGCCAAGAGAACGGGCATAAAGCTTTTTGATTTCCGATAGTTTTTTCTGATCAAGACGTTCCTTCATGTTATCCTCCGAAGTTTATTATTGAGTACCTGTTTCCCGGTTCAAATGACAGTATGGTAATCAAAGCTATGATGATTTAAAATTTTAATACTCCACATATTTATATTTCATTCCCAAACGCTGTTCGAAAGAAATACATGAGGTATCAGGTTTTCTCCCATTTTCATAGCTGAGTAAAGTTTGAGCCTGTTGATTTCCTGCATCCGCAGACTTTTCCAGCCATTCCGCTGCTTTTGTAAAATCCTGGGTAACACCGCGTCCAAGAAAATACTGGAATCCCAACATGTATTGTGCATCGGGATCATTTTGTTCTGCGGCTTTGGTAAACCATGCGAAGGCCTGTTGATAATCCTGTGGAACCCCGCTGCCAGCATAATAAAGTCTTCCAAGCATACATTGTCCTAAAGAGTTGTTTTGTTCTGCGGCTTTGGTAAACCACGCGAAGGCCTGTTGATAATCCTGCGGAATCCCGCTGCCATCACAGTAGAGTCTTCCAAGCATATATTGTCCCCAAGAATCATTTTGTTCTGCAGCTTTGGTAAACCATGTGAAGGCCTGTTGGTAATTCTGTACTGTTCCTTCTCCTTTATAATAACAAAAACCCAGCATGTATTGTGCCTCGGAATCATTTTGTTCTGCAGCTTTGGTAAACCATGCAAAGGCCTGATAGTAATTCTGTGAAATCCCGCTGCCATCATAGTAGAGTTTTCCCAGCATGTACTGTGCTTTTACATTGTTTTGTTCTGCGGCTTTGGTAAACCATGCGAAGGCCTGATGGTAATCCTGCGCTGTTCCTTCCCCGTTATAATACATTTTTCCCAGCATGTACTGTGCATAGGCATTATTTTGTTCTGCAGCATTCTCAAAATATGAGAATGCCGATTGATACTGTCCGGCTGCATAAGACTGGTCGCCATGCAGCAGACACTCCTGAATTGACATGCAGGAGCAAAAAAGCAATGCAGAAAGGAGGCCGACCGCAAGCAGAATGGTGTTACGCATGATGCTGTTTTCCTTCCTCCAGGAAGATTTGGTGATTATGAATTCGGTATATGATATCCGCTTTATGAGCCTGAAGCGGATTATGAGTTACCATGACAACAGAAATACCGAGTTCTTTCTGCAGTCTTACGAAAAGTTCAAAGACCTGTTCCCCCGAATCTTCATCCAGATTGCCGGTTGGTTCATCCGCAAGGACAAGCGGCGGATTGCCGATCAGCGCGCGTGCAAT
>CAZHPP010000394.1:0-1864 GCA_964534535.1 uncultured Victivallales bacterium
CTACGGGTGGAAATACCTCTATCCGACTGCCAGATAATCACCAGTAAAACATGAAAGGACAGAGATGATGTTGTTCGGAAACAAGATATCCTCGATCACAAACTCTTGAAAGGAATATGGCAATGCTGCATGACAAAAATGCAAGGCGAACGACGAGAAATTTTACATTAATAGAGCTCCTGGTCGTCATAGCGATCATCGCGATTCTGGCAGGCCTGCTTCTGCCGGCGTTGAACAAGGCACGGGCAATGGCGCGGGCAACGGACTGCATCAACCGTCAGAAGCAAGCCGGAATTATGCTGATGCACTACGTCGATGATTATGATGGATATTCCCTGCCGCCTTATTTGAAGTATTCCTCGACGCAAAGGTGGGCCAACAATCTTTACCGGCTCGGATATTCCGGATACCAATATCAGTCTTACGTGGCGTCCATTGATGCAAGGTACAAAGCCGTCTGTGCGAGATTTGCCTGCCCGAGCCTGTCGCCGCTGACAGACGGCAATTATTTTTTTAAGGGAGGAAACTATTGGTCACACTCTTACGGGATGTTCTGCGAGGGGATCGGCTCCTCTGTCAGACAGGTGGGGCCGTTGGTGAACTATTCGACGTTTACGGATGTGCCGTCGGGTTCGGCGCAGCATGTGGGTTACATTGTGAAGCAGCTCCCCAAGCCATCGTCATGGGGATGGCTCGGAGACAGTTTTGAACCGTATACTGATACGGGGATTGCTATACGTTCGATGGTATATTTCATTCCTGGTTCGTACGCGGTGGCGCTCGATCCTCAGGCAGCTGGCAGTTCTTCGAGGATGAATCCCGGCCTTGCACTGGTTCATCGGGGAAGCGGCAATGTCCTGATGGTGGACGGGAGTGTGAAACAATTCACCCGGACCGGTTTGTCGAAATTAATCGGAAGCTGGGTGGTGGACGGCAAGTATCAATGGGTAAATACTCCATGTTATCTGTTCTGAATCTGATGCGCAATGGGGAGATTTTTACGGCTTTTCGATGAAAAAAACCGCACGGAATGGATCAAAACGGCTTTGATCCATGGGAAAAACAATCAACACGGAAAAGCCAATATTTTTGAAATTGGCGCGAAAGGATAAATCATGAAAAAGATGGTATTGTTTGTTGTGTCGGTGCTTCTGGGAACGGGTCTTGCCGCCATCGGGGAAACGGCGGAAAAACCGTTCAACATGCTGCCATGCGGAGACTTCAAGGGCGTCGTCATGGACGGCGAAGTGACCGGCGCGTATGGCTGGGTTTGCTTCGACTTCGGCCGTATCATGCATGACCGTGATCCGAAAAAAAACTCTTTTCTCTACGGACGCGACTGCTTCAAGCTTTCATGCGACAACGGAGTATTGACCCTGAAATTCTCGGACAAGGTTTATGACGATTATTACAAGCACAGATGGGAATTCTATCCGTCTTATGTCGTGTTGTCGCCGATTCCCGCATCCGGTTATCACTGGAGCGGAGAAGTCAAGTTGGACAAAGGGTCGTTCCGTCCCGGGACCGGCAAGACGCTGCTTCCTTCCGACACATGGCAGAAATTCGATTTTTCAACGAAAGAGCTGCTCCATCTCTTTTACACGATGCAGATTGCCAAGGGCATGTCCATTTCGATGAAGAATTTTTGCGTCACCCCGTTTTATGACCGGATCGGCGGAGCGATTCCGCTGCCCGACGGCGGAAAGCTCACCCGCATTGTCATGGCGTCCGATGCGCCTTTTTCGGCAAGGATGGGCGTCCGCCGCTGGCGCGGATGGCTCTGGCGTCTGACCGGAACGGCTTTGCCGATTGAGGAAACAAACAATCCGAAACCGGAAAAGAATGCGCTCGTCTTCATGAAGGG
>CAZHPP010000394.1:1964-4263 GCA_964534535.1 uncultured Victivallales bacterium
CAGTTCGGAATGGTTTATGGCGCAAAGATATATGGCAGCTGGTCAAACTGGTATATCGCCAGCGAGAGACTGGAATGTCATATATCAAACCAGTTTATGCCTCCGCCGGAATGCCGCGAAAAGCATCCGGAATGTCAGATGATGTATGAAAACGGAAAACGACAGACGGTAAAGGACTGCAGGACAAACATATATTTCAGTCCATGTCTTACCGATCCGCAGACGCGGCGTTATATGCTCGACCGCTGGGACGAATGGATGACGGCATGTGACTATATTCCCTATTTCCCATATGCTCTCGGCGATTGCCCCACCTCTTTTTGTCATTGTGCACTGTGCCGGGCGAAAAACACGGACAAAACGCATAAGACGTATGCTGCGGTCATGATCGACTTCATGAACGAAGTCGCGGACCGGATGGCGCAAAAGCATCCCGGCCAGTCTGTCGTATTGGGAGCATATCACACCTATGCGTTCGTTCCGGAAGGCGTGAAGGTTTCAAAAAATCTCAAGGCCGCGTACTGTGCCGTTTCTTCCGAGAAGGGATGCAACATCCACCTGGATTGTGAAAAAAACATCAGATGGCGCAAGAGCATCGAAAAATGGGCGAATCTTCTGGGCCGTGAAAATATCGGGGTGGCGACTTACGACACGCACAATCCGTATGCGGCAATTGATTTCCTGGAGGCGTTGAATAAGAATTCCTCCCTGATATTTCAGATGTATACGCGATCCATGCGGGAAGACTATATAGCCGCCCGCTGGAACCAGGGGGACGATCCGGCGAAAATCGTCGAGGAGTGCAATGACGGAATCTTCGGCAAGGCCGGAAAATACATGACGCAAATCGACCGGTTCGTCTATGAGTACAACAAGAATTACAGGCACACGCCGAACGAAAAACTGATCAGCTATGGCCGCGTGCAGTATTTGAGCGCATTCAACCGGGCCGAATTCGATAAAGTGTATGAACTTTTTGATCGCGGGCTGGCGCTGGTGAAGGGGAATCCGAGATATGAGATTCCCCTGCTGTGGGAAAAACTTGAATTTCTGACGATGGACATTCAGAAATTTCCGCGTTCCTCCCATCAGACGGGGAAAGAGGTGAAGGCGTTCGCCCTGCGCGTCGCCGACTTCATCCGGACATGCGATCCGCTGATCAGAGACGGTCGGTATCCCTACCGTGCCGCGGGCCAGAAATTCACGCTCAGCGAGATTCCGGCGCGACAGTTTCTGGATGGATACTGCGGGCTGACCGTCTCGAATACGCAGAAGCGCTGGACAGACGAGCCGGAAATAAAAGCGTTCATGAAGGATCCGGTAAAGTCAATGACCGTCGGCCCCATTACGACGCCGGGGCTCTGGAGTTTCCCGTTTAAGCTTCTGCGCGGCGGCGAAGGTTCCTATAATGCGGCATGTCTGCGCCGCGTCAGTTCGGGCAGCGGAAGGATTGCGGCGGTTTTCACGCTCAAGGAACCGATCAGGGGGAAGAGTCTGCTTTTTGTCCGAGGCTGGGACGATGAAAAACCGGGCAGAACGACGTTTGATCTGCTGGTCAACGGTAAAAAAATCTTCTCCGGCCCGAATGCTTTCCCCGAATCCAAGGGCGGAATGCTGCGGGATGATCCCGGCGCAATGTCATTTGTGCTTCCGGGCGGTTCGTTCGTGACCGGCGAAAACACGATTGAGTTCGTGAACACGATTCCCGACGATCCGAAACGCACGATTTACGAAATGGCCAATCCACTCAAGCCGGAGGACGGCATGGCCGTGAAGCAGGATTACAACTGGGGATGGCTGGCGATCCGCGAGGTTGGGCTTCTTGCTCCGGAAGACGAGTGGGCGGCGTTCAAGGCGGGGAAAAAATCCGCGTGGAGCCAATGGATGAGCCACAAACCGGTCGGAACGGTGAAAGTGCTCCCCGACGGTTCGATCTTCATCAAATCCGCCGGAGCAAGATATACGGGAATCTGGGGTCATCCGCTGGACAACAAATGGATCCTCCCGTCCGGAACGACGTTCAGGCTGCGCATGAAGGTCTCCGGAAGCGGAAAGTTCTCCGCCGGCATTTTAGCATACCCTGTGGACGAGAATGGCAGCCGCATGACGAAGGGCCCTGTCACAAACGGGGATATTTCCGGCAATCTGACTGCGGAACCGAAAATCTTTGAAAAAATTATCACGCAGGAGAAACGCGGTCTCTGCGCTCCGATCGTCAGATTGAACGGCGATGGCGAAATGAAGATTCACGAACTTTCGTTCGAGCCCGTAAAATAATCATTTCTCCCGATTCCCGCCG
>CAZHPP010000395.1:0-4260 GCA_964534535.1 uncultured Victivallales bacterium
ATTTCTCGTCGTTCGCCTTGCATTTTTGTCATGCAGCATTGCCATATTCCTTTCAGGAGTTTGTCGACTGAAGTTCATTTTTGTTCCTCCATTTTTTTGTTTTTTGGGGGGCTTCGCGTCATATAAGATCCTATCGTGAATTTTTTAGAGCTCCTGATAGGTTTTCAGTACATCAGCGGCAAACCGCTCAATCGTCGTTCTGCGCAGTTTCCGTGCAAACTCCACGCTGAATGCCCGCATTTCATTTCGATACGGACGCACATTCCCGTCATAGGCATCCTCCGAAATGGCTTTGTAAATCCGTGCCCGCTTCTCAGGGTCATCCAGATATTCCGGGTGGAAATATTCCGAATTCACTCCATATCCGTATGCGGACTCCCACAAGCCGCCATGTCCGATCCTTGCGATCTTTTTTTCCGCATAATACTTCTGAATCAAATCCATTCCATATTGCAGCGATTTGATTGTCTTGACCTTCATTCCGCTGACAAAACCATTTTCTTCCTCTGCAATTTCCTGGATGATCGAACCGGCCGGAGCATGACTTCCTATAAACACACACAGTTTGAATCCCAGCTCCTCCGCGAATGAATGCAGAAGTTCACGGTAAAGAGGCCGGATTACCGCTTCGCTCGAATAACAGCTTGGATATCCGACGTAATAATTCTGCAGCTTCTCATCCTTGAGCCATTCTATGCCAAAACGCTTCGGGGCGTTAATGCAGATTTCCCGGATCTGGTCCCGCGACTGATACGGTCCGCCCGCCCGGCCATTCGGAGCGAACGGAATCATTGGAAACACAATTCCGCCGGTAATCTCCGCGGCCTCAAGACACCAGTCATAGCCCTTGAGCGGATCCAGACCAAGCACATTGCACTCCTCGTGATACTCCATGGGGCCGGCCGCGGCGTAGATGATTGACGCACGGCTTTTTTCCAGATCGAATTCCGCCGGCGTCAGTTCCTCGTACTTATGCATGTTCCGTTTCATTTTACAACCGTCCTTTCACATGTTTTTTCATGGCCTCATAGGAACAATGCGACGACCGCTCGCAATACCGCAGATGTCCCTCCTCCCGCACCATAGCCTCGATTTTCGGATTGATCGTCCCCCGTGCGGTCACGATCTGTCCCCACATACCGAAATGCCATGGTGGAATCTGTGTGATATCCTTGTCCGGCTTGGAAAGATTTTTCCGCCACTCGTCAGGGAAATTCTCCAGGAACTCTTCGCGTTCATTCAGCCAGGTTCCCGTGTAAAGGGTCGTAAATCCGAACCGCATTTCGCTTTCCTTGAGCAGAAGTTGAAAACAGGCCGGCAGATATTTCGGATCGTCGAAGATCGACTTCGGCCCGACCGTGTTTGAAATATGAAACACGCACCATCCCGGCGGCAGCTGCGGCTTGGGCGGGTCATAGCGCAGACTTCCGCAGTTCCAGTTTGCAGGCGGCATGATGCCCACGGACTTCGGATAAAACTCATCTGCCCGTTTCATGGCGTAGTCCTTCACGAATTCCCACATTGCGTTCTCGAACTCGTCCGGCGGAAGCGCGGCGAGCTCATCGGCCTTGCTCAATATTTTCTGGCACTCCGGATTGTTCCATTTCGTTTCATTGTCCAGATGTTCCAGTCCGTGGTACAGCACCGGCGTGTGATCGCGGATCAGTTCACTCAGCGGCTTGTCCGGAAGCCGCTGCGTCAGCCAGCGCCGCGCAAAATAAAAGGACACCCGGGCCATGTGCTCCACATACTCCCTGTTTTCTTCCGGTGTTTTCAACCCCTTGATTTCACTGTTCATCGAAACTCCTTTTGTATTTCAGTTGAGTCAACCATTAAAATTTTCTCAAGATTCCTGAAGACAGGCATGAACGCGATCCGGAATCACTGTCGGCGCCGGACAGATGCGCCGGAAAATGCAGCACTGCCCGATCCGGTTCCAATTCGTTGAAGTAATCCACGGTCTGGAGATCGCCGGATGCACCGTCCTGAATATTCCTGATTTCCACGATCACCTGGGAATGAAAATACCGGTTCACAGCCGGACCTGTCGGCCATGTCGTGCGGATTCCCAGCTGGAAACGGCCTCCGTCCGGAAACAGTTCGGCCAAAGAGATCCATGCTGACGCTTCCAAAGGTTTTATCGTTTCCCCGACGTCCGGGATCGTCTTGGCAAACCCCTTTCGTGTGATATATCCCAATACGCGGAATCCGTTCTCATCCTGCAAGCCAAGCTCGTGGATGATTGCATTGTAATACGCCGTGTAGCAGACGCACGGGATTGGCGGGGCTTCGATTTTTATCCGGAACAGCACATCTCTGCACGCGGTTTCCGGCATCATGCGCAATTCGCGCTGCTTCTCCACTGCGGCAAGGTACTGTTTTCCTTCCTCCGGAAGTTCCGGCCATGATTTTTCATAATCTCTGATGAAATCCTTTGTCGCTCCGGATGATGGATCAGCAATCATGATTCCGACGGTCTGCCAGGCGTCAAGGCGGCCGCGGAAGGTTCCGGAACAGGGTTCGCGGACAGCAGTTCCCGGCGATTCCATGGCCGGTGAAAGACGGAATGCCTGCAGTCCGGTCAAATCTATCCCCGCCTTTTCCCAATCGACGGCAATCTCGAAATCATGCGCAGTTCCGGAAAGTTCGGACAACAGCAGAAGAGCCGTCCCGGACCTGTCGTCTGCGGCCAGATAAACGCCGGCTGAATTCCGGTCAGGATTCTGAATCACGCCGCAGGAATTGAAATCGTTGAAAATCCGCAAATCCGTACGTCCCTTGAACCATCCGTAGAGTTTCCAGAGCGGACGCAGCCAGCGGTCATTGATTCCCGGCGATTTCGGATGAGACAGGGAACTGTGCCGGAATTGCCGTCCGAGCGGCGCATGCGAGTATTGTCCCGTCGCCGCCATCATTGCGGCGATCGCTCCCGCGCCGTAATGCGGGAACGCGGCTGTCCAGAACGAGCCGGTTGTGACAAACGCGCCTGACAGGTTGCGAAAACTGAAAAGATTTCTGGTCACCCCGCCGGCCTCCCCTTCGCCAAATACATAACCGTCCACCAGATTCGGGGTCAGGCCGACAGCACTGTAAAGCGCTCCGCAGTGCGAATACAGCAGTCCATGAGTTCCGACGCGCCTGCGCAGCATGACCCATTTCCGGTAAAATTTTTTAAAATTGCACCCGCCACCGTTGCATGCGCCTCCGAAATCTGCGTATAACCCGTCGTAATCCCGCTTCAGATACAGGTCAAAGAATGATCCGTAATCCTCGTCTATGGTGATTTCTCCGTGCCCGCGCACATACGGGACCACGCGGATATTGTTCTTGTGCGCCTCGTCGATGCAGGCACGGAATCGATCCGGGTCATACGGCATTGCAATGGTGGCGACGTCGCAGCGCCATTGTTCATGAAGGATCAGCACATCCGTTCCTGCGGCGGCAAGCTCGCGCACACGTTTGCGGGTCGGAATCCTTTCGTCAAAGCATTCGATCCAGTGATACATGCGCATGGGCGGATTCCGCCGCATCGCGGGGGGAGCCGTGAACAACCACCCCCACTGGAGAAGTTTATGATAATAGGCATTGCGCGACAATGAAGCCGGCGTTTTCTGAAATTCCCAGGTTATTTCAGGCCTGCGTGCGCTGCTGTTCAGGATGGTTTCGCACGCGGCGGCGATGTTCTCGCACGCCAGAACCGGACTTTTCTGATTTTCCATGAAATATTCAAAGTAAGCGCCGAGGCCGTTGGATGTTTCGCAGTTGAAATTGAATCCGCGTAAAATCCCCGGAAGGACTCTGTCTTCATTGTGAGCCTGCCGGCTTTCCGTGTAATCAGCCAGCGTGCCGAAGGGAGAAGCAACGTTTTTGAATCCGCTGAGATCCAGTCCCGCAGTCAAACGGCAGGAAATGACTTCCGGAGCATCGGCTGAATATTTTTCAAACAGCAGGAATGTCTGTGCAAACACCGTTCCATCATCCATGAATTCATAACGCTGTGAAAGGAAAAAGCCTTCTGCAGCGGTTCCATTCAGATCGACAAAGGGAACGCGGTCGAATTCGACCAGCAGCAGATCGGATTCCTGGCGTTGGCAGAGCGGCCTGACGCCGTCCGGGAGCACGGGGCGGATTGTCCGCCCATCCGACAGGCGCAGGGACAATGCGGCGCGGTCGGACTGACATACTGTGGTTTTCCCGCCGTCAGCATTCAGAAATTCAATTTTCGTCGGGAATCCGCCGCCGCATGCGTCAAAGAAAATC
>CAZHPP010000396.1:0-4229 GCA_964534535.1 uncultured Victivallales bacterium
CCCTTCGCCTCATCCCGGCCTCTCCCGTCTGCTCATACCTTTTCTTTCTTTATATGAAAGTTCAGAAAAAATGTAAAGTTTCCCTCTTGACATTTTCCAAAATAGGGTTATAATTAAGTATCGATACAAATCGATACAAATAAAAGGCGACCTTCAAAATGATTGAAATCGACTTCGGAAAGACACGACACGAGACGATTGCCGGAGAACTTGAAAAACAGTTGGGGCAGCTGGCTTCCGGCGGAAAACTCCCGACGGTCCGTCACCTGATGAATCAATATAAAGTCAGTCAATCGACCATCGACCGCAGTTTGCATTGTCTGGAAGAAAAAGGGCTGATTGAACGGGTTGCGGGACGCGGGTATTTCCGGACGCCCCCACACTCATCCAAAGAAGAAACTCTCAAAATCGATTTCTGCTTTTTTGTAAAGAAACATGTCGTCGAAAATCCCCTCTACAGCCGGATACGCGACATCATGCTCATGAAAATGTATCAGCGCGACTGTTTCATGAACATTCTGATTTATGAGGATATGGGATGCGTTTCGGAATTCCGGAACCGGATTCGCCGCAATGCTCCCAACGCCTTCATCATGATGGCCTGTTCAAAAGTGTCGTTCCATCACGTCCTGCGGGACATGGGAATCCCGGACATTCAGGTATATCCGAATTTCATTGAAAAGGATGTCTTCACTTACAGGATCGACAATGAACGGGCGATCCGGCTGGCCGTCGAACACCTTTATTCCCTGGGACACCGCCGCATTGCGCTTCTGCACGGACAGGGAGCGGAACATACCTACATGCTGGACCAGGAGGAGCGGATCGAAGCCTTCTATTCGGTCATGGCTGAAAAAAAACTGCCGGCTGCGGGACAGTATGTGAAGTACGGCGGATTTTCGCCGGAAGAAGGTTTCTCCGCCGCGAATGAACTCATGGCGCTTCCGGAACGGCTGCGTCCGACCGCTATTATCGCAAACGATTACAGTGCGCCCGGCATTTACCGGGCCGCGGCGGAACATCACTTGAACATTCCCGACGATCTGAGCGTAATCGGATTCGACAAGCTGGTCACGACGAAGTTCCTGCAACCTTCCTTGACAACCCTCGACATCTGTCTGGATCAGATGACGGACCTTCTGACGGAGAAAGCCATTGAACTGGCCCGGACGAGGCAGCAGGAGCCAGGAATGGTCCGTACGAATGTCGTCCTCGTGAAGGGAAAATCGACGGCCGAGGCACCGGCTTTGCCAGATCCCCGAACATGAAAAGGAGCATTTGAGAAAATGCATCAGATGATGTCAAATGAAAAAAGAAGTTCGGAGATGAAGCCTATGAAAGAAGTGAGTCATCCAGTCAGATTGAAAGCCAAAAGTTCATTTCTGACCTCCGTTACGATAATCGGGCAACTGATGCTTGCAGGAAATTTATCTGCAGCTTCCCTTCCGAACGGAACGTTTTTATATGAAGCGGAAGAATTTTTTATGAACGATGGGCGCTTTCAGATAAAAGACTGCATCCATACGAGTGCCACCCGTTTCATCGGAGCCAGGGACAAACAGGTCGTTTCTTCGGATGAGTGCCTTTTATTTCAGGGAGACTTTCCGGGCAGTAACTCTTCGTATACGGTCTGGGCGTGTGTGAGAAACCTGGACATCGAAGTCAGGAGTGCAATCCTCAATCCCGTGAAATTCAAGGGACAGGGAAAAGAATGGCATTGGATTTCATTGGGACGCTACACCACCCGGCAGATCGGCACGACCTTCGCCCTTTACGGACTCCCAACCGGAAAAGGATTCGCTCCCGATACCGGAATCGATGCAGTGATTCTGGTTTCAGATGCCGCATTCATACCCTGCGGAGTGTTCCAGGGATACTCGGGCAGGGAAGACACCGCAACAAGCCCCACGAGTCAGCAGAGCACGGCGCAGGCTGAATACATGATCCGGAACTTGAATCCGGGCCTTGAGATTTCTCCTTTTATCGCTAGCGCCAACGCACACGGTCTTGCACCTCACATGCCCGATCACAAAGACTGGGATAAACTCATGCTCCGGTTTTACGGCAACAACATGCTTGCCCCGCTGTTCAAAACCAAAACCGTCCAGGAAGAGGGCGAACCCGCCTGGGATTTTGAATCCATCGACAAATTCCTGAAAAGAGCTCGGGAACAATGGCAGGTCAGGGAAATCATGATGTTTCCCCAATGGACCGTCAAAGGCAAAGACGGAGCCCCTCCGACCCGTGAACAGCTTGATAGCGGCGTCCGGCTCCTGATGCAGCTTGTCGAACGTTACGGAACTAAAAAGAATCCTCTGTATGTGCGATACTGGGTCTTGAGCGACGAATGGCCCTGCGGCGGATACTGGAAAAAGAATTATAAAGAGTTCGCCGAATATTACGCCCGGCTGGTGAAGGAAGTCAAAAAGTTCAATCCGGAACTGATTGTCGGCGGCCCGGTTGACTGCTGGCCAAACGACACGATAACAGCGGAATTGCTGAAGATCTGCCCCGAACTGGACTTCATCGCGTGGAACATGTTCATCACCGGCAGGGCGGACACCCCTCTGGCGTCCATCTTCCAGCGGACTTCGCTTATCAAGACGTTCCTGCGCTCGAGCCGGGAACTGGGCAGACGCTGGCACAAGAAGGATGTCCCCGTATTCATTACCAGTCTCGGACCGAATTATCACGCATGGGATCCGCAAGACTTGCGCCTGGCAGAACCTGTCATGGGGGTATGGCATGCGCTTGCCATCAACTATATGGCGGAAGAGGGATGTACCGCAGGGCTGTTCTATAATGTCCGGGCCAGGGATTGCGGCTTTTTCGGTCCCAACGATCAACTGTCGCAAAAATCCGGAATGCAGCCCGCAGACATGAACCCGCAGACCGTCAATCTGCGTCCATCCGGACGAATCGTGGAGTTTTACAAAAAATACCTGGCCGGCAAAAAACTGCTTCCAGTCGCCGCCGTCAGTCCGGCGGATAAATTCAATCTCATTGCCGCAGCCGCCGACAACGGAAAAACCCTGATTTCGGCAGTAAACTTCGCCGAGGTTCCGCGGCAGGTGAAAATCCGGTTCGAATCCTTCAAGATGAAGGATTACGGTTGCGAGAGTCTTCCGGATGACTTCATTTACTGCGACCGGCAGAACATTACCTCCGGCAAAGGTTTTTTCTTCCACGCGAACGGAACCGCCGAACTCTGGATGCCTCCATACAGCGCATGGGTGATCATGGTCGATAACCATGTCAATCCGCAGAGACTGAAGCTTGCGGAAGAGATGAAAAAACGCTACAGTGATCTGGTGGCTGTCTTCCACATGGACGGAAGCCTTGAAGATTCCGCGGGCTCCGGCAGCAAATCCATGGGATGGTTCGGCGAACATTTCAGCAGGACTCATTTCAAGTGCGGATACGGAGCAGGTGACTATACGGGCAATCTTTGCAACAGGGCTCGCATCCGGCTCGAAGGACGCGCAGCTTCGCTGAACGGCAGTAAAACATTCGGCATCGCCTTCTGGGTATACAGGGTCAAAAACACCTCGGACTACGGAAGCGTGCTCAGTTTCGGCAAGGACAAGTTCATGATAGAACATGTCGGCGGCGGCAATCCAGACCCGCGTTTTCAGCTGAAAAATCCTGGATTCTGCGATTTCGGCGGTACATGGAAACATTCGCTGTTGATTCCCGCCAATGAGTGGACGCATGTAGCCATTACTGCGGATGGGGAATATGGACGGATCGTCGTTAATGGACAAACAAAATGGAAATTCCCACAGACAGACATGGGGCTGAACGGGAGCGACATTCTTTATCTCGGCAGCCAGCATGGAGATGCCGGACCGATCGATTGTTACATTGACGAACTCATTCTGAGTAACAAGCCGACAAGCGAAAATTGGGCAAAAGATATTTATGAGCACACCAAAAACGGAAAAAATTATGAATAAGGGAGACAAAAAATGAAAAAGCACCGGAAATTCACACTTATCGAACTCCTTGTCGTTATTGCGATTATCACAACCACTGTTCATTATAACCATACATTATAATCATATACACAATCTTATACTGAATAATAATATCGTATATTTAATCATTTTCAATTCCATCTGCAATTTCTTTTCATTATTCTTACTATCACGCTCAAAGCTTCATCGTTAAAATACATTTCAAGCAAAAATAAGCATAAATGATTTTGGCTTAAAATCTCTTGGAGTTGA
>CAZHPP010000397.1:0-4229 GCA_964534535.1 uncultured Victivallales bacterium
GGTGAAAACAATTTTCTCCTCAGGATCATCCGATCAATAACCTTGGAATTTGCATTCCGGACTTTCCCGCTCAAGAGAACGGGACTGAACGATTCCCGGTTTCTCCCGGCACGGATGATTTTTTGCGAAATACAGTTGAAAAAACAGGGAATCCGTGCTATTGTATTGGATAAGCGCCTTAGAAAAACTCAACAGCAATGGAGAACATAACATGGGACAGCAGTTCAACAAGGTTCAGAAACGCGCACGCCGCGAACGCTACATTGAAAGAAAGAAAGCCGCTCTTCACAAACTGCTGAAGACAGCCAAGAAAAAATAAGTTTTTTTCAAGGCGGGAAAGAATCCCGCCTTTTTTATTCCCCTAATTCTTGATTTTTTCAGTCCAGGGAGCTCATCATGGCAAACATTCATCCCACAGCGGTCGTCGATCCTTCCGCAAGATTGGCGGACGATGTGATTGTCGGCCCGCACTGCATCATTGAACAGGACGTCGTCATCGGCGCGGGAACGCGGCTGATGGGAAACTGCTACATCGGCGCGCATACCACGATGGGCACGGGCAACACGGTCTGGCCGTTCGCCTCCATCGGCACGGAGCCGGAAGACTACGGATACACCGGACTCGTCTCCTATACGAAGATCGGGAACGACAACCGCTTCCGCGAAGGCGTCACGGTGAACCGCGGCACCAAGGAAGGCACCGTCACGACGATCGGAAACGGATGCTTCTTCATGGCGAATGCGCATGTGGCGCACAACTGCCAGCTCGGCAACCGCGTCATCATGGTGATTTCGAGCGGAATCGCCGGCTACTGCGAACTCGGAGACAACTGCATCATTTCGGGGCTCTGCGGAGTCCACCAGTTCTGCCGCCTGGGCCGCTTCTCGCTGCTGAGCGGCGGTTCCTCGATCTCCATGGACCTGCCGCCCTTCATGATCGGCGACGGCCGCAACGGAGGAGTCCGCGGCTTCAACGTGGTCGGCCTGCGCCGCGCCGGATTTTCCGCTGAAAGCATCCGAGCGGTCAAGCAGATTTATGACATCTTCTTCCGGCACGGGCTCAATGCGATCAACGCCACGGCGAAAGTCGAAGCCGAAGTCGCGCCGGTCCCCGAAGTCAAGGAATTCCTCGACTTCGTGAAAAGCTCGAAGCGCGGAATCCTGTTCGGCGGACGCGAAGGCCGCAGAGCCTGAGCCGTCTGAAAGTCCCGATTCTCAAATCCGGGTGCGTTTTCCGCGCATCCGGATTTTTTTTGCTCCGGCCTTTACTGTGTGAGCATGCGGGAACGCGCCAGGTCGACCGCCTCGGCATCGCCCAGCTCGACCGCGCGCAGAAGCCATTTTTCGCCGTTCGTCACGCTGCGGTCCACGCCGCGCCCCTCGAAATAGCGCAGCGCCAGACACCGCGCGGAGGCTCCGTCGCCGCGTTCGGCCGCCTGACGGAACCAGAAGGCCGCCGCAGCATCGTCCTTGTCCATGCCGCATTCGCCGTTCGAGAAGATGCAGGCCAGATTGTACTGCGCCCGGGCGTAGCCGAGCTTGGCGGAATCGAAAAAGTATTTTGCGGCCTTGTGCTCGTCCTTCGGGACGCCGGTCCCTTCGAGCGTGAGAACTCCGAGCTTGAAGAGGGCCTGCGGATTGTTCGCAGCCGCGGCGGAACGGTAGAGCCGGACCGCCCCGGCGAGATCGGGTTCGCCTTTGCTGAATTTTCCGGCCAGCAGAAGCTCGGCGAACTTGAACTGGCACATGGGATTCCCGCGTTCGGCGCCGAGACGGTAGAGTTCGGCCGCCTTTGCCGCGTCGACGGCGGTTCCCCGCCCGAATTCATAGCAGAACGCGAGCTTCCCGGCGGCCTCGGCGTCGCCGAGCTTCACCGCACGCTGAAGCAGACGGAACATCTCGTTCACGTCGGGACGCATTCCGATTCCGCCGTATTTGCAGTCGGCCATCATGCGGAGCGCGGCGGCGGGGGGGGTCGGCTTTTCGCAGAGTTCGGAAAGGATGATGATCGCGCGGGCAACGGATTCGGGGTCGCCGCCGCGGGCGAGAAGCAGGTCGGCCAGACGGAGCTGGGCGGGCTCGAACTTGTCGTCCGCGAGCTCGCGCAGATACAGGATTCCGAGCGCCGGACTGGGGCGCACTCCGCCGATTCCGTCCTTGTCCGGCGGGATGCCGTCGAGCAGGATGTTTGCCACGTTGAATTTGGCCATGGCGAATCCGGCATCGGCAGCCTTGCGGTACCAGCCGTAGGCGGCCTCGCGGTTCTGCTTGATGCCGAGGCCGCGGTCGAGGCAGATTCCGTAGTTGAACATGGCCTGCGGAAGATTTTTTTCGGCGGCCTGACGGTACCAGTAGGCCGCAAGGGTGTAGTTCGGGCGGGTCTTCGCCGTGCCGTAGAAATATTCGTCTCCGAGGCGGAACATGTCTTCGGGACGGCCCGCCGAGGCCGCCGTGCGGAGCGCCGAATCGTCCGGGGCGTCCGCGGCGGAAGCCGGGAAGCAAAGATAAAAACACGCCGCGGCGGTCAGGCACGCGGCGCGGGAAAAAGCCTTAATCGAGTTTGTATGCGGATGCCGCATCATAGTTGAAGTACGAACCGAGTGAAACGAGGGTCTTGGTATGCTGAATTCCGTCGATCTGACGGCACATCTTGTCGGCGATGATTTCGGTGAGCTGCTGGTTGTCGCGGACTCTTGCGACTGCCGCAAGGTCGTATTCTCCGGCGATTGAATGGACTTCCATGATTCCGCTGATCTTCATGATGGCATCGATCACTTCCAGGAGTTTGTGGCGTTCCACATTCACAAGGATCACTGCTGTTACCATTGCGCACCTCACTTTTCGTTGATTGATACGTGGGAGGCGGGGCGGATTCCCCGTTCCGGAACTAACATAAGCCTGCTTTGCGGAGATTTCAAGCGCGTTTGCGGAAAATCAGTTCAGCAATGGAAAGCATGCGCGGCCGCTGCACAAGTTTTTTGCGGTTTTCCGGGTTGTATCATATTGACAATTCCGGTTGTATCATTTATAATCTGTATTGTATTATCAAGAATCGGGGAGTCCGGAATTGAAAGATTCAGGGAAAACTGAACTGAAAAAAGATTATGCCTACCGCGCCGTCCTGGAACGGATCCGGGAAAACAGGGCCGCGGAAGGGCGCCTTCCCGGCGAACTGGAATTCTGCCGGGAACTGGGAGTTTCCCGCGTCACGCTCCGCAGCGCGCTCAAGCGGCTGGAGTGCGAAGGTCTGATCACGCGCTCCCATTATTACGGCACACGGATCGCTTCTGCGGCCGCCGCGGCAAAGTCCATCCTGATCATCGGCGATTTTTCTCCCGGCAACGACCTGAACGTGCAGAACATCACGGCGCCCGCAATCGAAAATTATCTTCATGCGCACGGCGTCCGCAGCGACCGTCTGCGGCTTTCCTTCCTTCAGGAACCGGGAAAAATATCGCGCAAATACAGCGGAATCATCTTCTTCGGCGCGGCCATCCGGGGGAACGAGCCGTTTCTGGAAATTCTCCGCCGTTGTTCCATTCCGTCGGTATATTGTTCCGAAGATTATCTCAACCGGACGGCGGAACTGTTTCCGAGCGTGGGGATCGACAAGCATGCGGCCTGGTTCGCCGGAGCGGAATATCTGAAGTCGCTCGGATTCCGGCGCATTGCCTCCCTGATTTCCTACAGCGACGAACGCAATTCGGAACGCATGGGCATCACGCGGAAAAGTTTCCGGGAATCCCTTCTGTCCATGGGACTTCCCGAATCGGCGGAACTGATCCGCAGTTTTTCACCGGACGACCGCGTGGACGACGCTGTTTCCGAACTTGCCGGAAAAGGCGCTGATTCGATTTTCTGCTATTCGGACTACATCGGCGTGCGCGTCTACAGTGCGCTGAAGCGGCTCGGGAAGAAGATTCCGGAAGACGTCGCCGTGCTCGGGTTCGACGGCACGGCCGGATGCGACCTGCTGACGCCTACGCTTTCCTCGGTGGATCTTTCCTACGAGGCGTGCGGGATGGCGGCGGCGCGGCTGGTGCTGGATCCGGAGCTTGCGAACCGGAAGCCGCCGGTGCATCTTGTCCTTCCGCATTCGATCCGGCAGGGGGAAAGCACGCGGTTCTGCAGACTTGAAACCATGGCGGAAACTTCCGTCAAATCAATCATAACAAAAGAAAGGGAACCAAGATGAACTATCGGAAATGTACGGGATTTTTCACATTAAT
>CAZHPP010000398.1:0-4183 GCA_964534535.1 uncultured Victivallales bacterium
GTGCCACCGGTCGCACACGTATTCCATGCTGGGCTCCCAGCCCAGACGCGAATCCAGTTCCACGGAAGGAATCGTGGCGCGCACGTTCTTCTCCTCGCAGTTCGCGACCTTTTCGATCTCGTCGAGGATGGGCAGCATGGCGTTTCCGTCGGACTGGTTCTGGAGCTTCATGTTCAGAATCCACCAGCGCTTGATGTGGATCACCGTCACGATGGAGTTGTGAATGAAGGTGCCGAGCGCGAACAGGCGCGCGCCTTCATCGCGTTTGGATTCCGGTATGAGCGGCAGGGCCTTTTCGAGCTCGTCAAGGCCCTGTTCCCAGATTTCGCGCATTTTGCGGAGACGCTCGATCTCCACGGGGAAGCGGATCGGGCCGGGAGTCTGGTTCTCGTTTTCGTACGGCATGTACAGGGTCTTGATGATGCCGGAGCCGTTGTGGGCATGCTTCGGGCACGGGAACGTGATCTCCTTGTTCGCCATCGTGCGGGAGATGTTCGGCTGGAAGATGAACGGATAGGAGGGACCGGTGCGCCACGGGCCGTACTGATCCTCGTTGGAGGCCACGTAATAATCCATGGAGTCGCTCCAGAGCTGCCAGGCCTTCACGACGGAATCGGCGGCCTGCGGGCCGTAGTCGCGCGCGGCGATCTTCTTCAGAAGGGCATCGGTATCGTCGTCGGAGGGCGTGAAGAGCAGGGCCTTGCCGAGGTCGACTGCGGGGTTCGGCCACCAGCCGTAATGATGCGTTTCATAAAGGTTCGTCACGCCGCAGCGCAGAAGATAGTCGCGCAGGATCCTGATGCGCTTTGCCCAGCGCTGCGGAACGGGAACGTACGGCGCACTTCCGAAATCCCACGTCGAGCCGGCCAGGTTGGTGGTGGCGCGGAGCGGGATTCCGAGCTTCGCCGCGTATTCGGCCTCGCTCTTGAAGTAGTAGCCGGGTTCGACCGCGGAGACGGTGTAGTCCATGACCGGCGTGTTGAGCTTGCCGATCTTGTTCTGCTTGAAGATTTCGTAGGTGATCTGGAGCGTGATCCCCTTCGGAAAATGGTCCAGGAACTGCTTGCGGACCTCGAAGGGAGCGTATCCCCAGTTGTAGGTGCTGAAGATGACCTCGGCGTCCGGCTTCACCTTTTTGACGGCGTCGCGGATGCGCGTGAGGAAGGCGGGATAGTCGCTGCAGGGATACCAGCCGGGACTCGGCCGCGTGTCCGGAATTCCGTCGACGATGCTTTCCGACCATTTTTTGCCGGTGGTGTGCGGGTCATGACTGGGGAATTCGAGCGATTCGCCGACCAGGCAGATTCCTGCGGCCTTCGGATAATGGCGGAAGATATTGCCGTAGACGGAATCGAAAAATTCCTGCGCGCCGGGGGTGTCCGGGTGCATGTAGCACCGCATGTAGTTGTAGATCATGGTGTCGAGCCCGAAGGCTTCGGCGCGGTCGATGAGCCCGCTGATGTCGCAGTAGCCCGCGGGCAGAAGGTCGATGTCCTTCACGAAGAGCGTGATCGCGGTGAATCCGGCGTGCGCGATCGCGTTCAGCTGCCAGTCGGGGAAGACGTCGAGCGCGCATCCGGAGTGGACGTCCCGGACTCTGGCGAGCGGGGCATGGACGCAGGAACCGAGTTTGAGCTTCGGCGCGCGGTCGAGGTTCATGACGTCCTCCATGCGGATCGTGCCGCGGAAGGCGGAAGCGGCATCGAAGCCGCAGACGAGGATTCCTTCGGATTTGGAGACGTCCAGCAGGAACGCGCCCTTCTTCCCGGGCTTTTCCGCGATCTTGCCTTTGTACGTTCCGAGGCTGGTCACAAGAATGCGCTTCGGCGCGCGGGACTCCGCATTTTCGAGCGTGAGGGAAAGCCCCATGCTCTTCTGGAGATAGTCCTGAAAGTCGTTGGCCGCGTGCACGAGCACGGCGGGAGAATCCGCCGGGAAGGCGATCGTCCAGCCGGGTTCGAGCATGAGTTCGCCTTTGCCGGCCTTGACCGCGGGATCGTGCATGTCCGGCTTGTGGATTTCTGCGAAACGTTTCCTGAATTCGAAGTTCTTTTCCGTCATCTTGCGTTTCCTTTATTTGAACTGGTTGAAAGAATCAGGCGGTGGGAGTCGCCGAAGGCGAGGCCTTCGCGGCTCCGCTTGTCGCGGATCACGGCGCAGGCTCCGGCGGGGATCTTTTCCGCCGTCTCCACGCGTTTCCGCAGGAAGTAATATGCCGCGCCGAGCGTGCGTTCGGCAGGATTCACGAACACCACTTTTTCCCCGGATTTTTCCAGCTCCGCAACTTTCTCATAGAGCGGGCGGACGTCGTCCTTCCGGGAGGCAAGCGCCAGGAACGAGGAATCGACTGCGGCCCAGCCGAGTCCGGCCGAGATCAGAATCCAGAGCGTCTTTTCCGCGGCGGGGCGTTTCCGCGAGCAGACGGCCGCGGCCGCCGCAAGCGCCGGAAGAATCCAGCCGATGTTCGGCACGAGGATCGAACAGACCGCCATCGCGGCGAGCGCAAGGAACCACGCTCCCGCCAGACCGTATCCGGCAAAGCGGAGCGCGCGTTCATGCGCAGGGAGGACGCGTTCCAGCCATCCGGCGGAAAATTCGAACGCGAACCACGCGGAAATCAGCGCGCACGGCGCATAGAGCGGCAGAAGATACACCACGCGCTTCGCCGAAGAGATGTTCAGCAGGAGGAACGGCACGATCAGAATGCAGAGCAGGAAAAGCAGGGAATCGGAACGGCGCTTCAGAAAGTCCCGTACCGCGAAGACGAGTCCCGCCAGAAACAGCGGCAGCCACGGCCAGAAAAGCGAAGGGAATTTTGCCAGATAATAATACCATTCGGAGACGTGGTCGCCCTGTTCTCCGCTGAAGCGTCCGAAGCTGTTCACGAGCAGGACCTCGCGCAGGGATTCCGCGCCTTGCCCGCGGGAAAGCCCCCACAGCCACACGCCTGCGAGCGTAAGCGAGATCAGGACGCCTCCCGCGAGTGCAGTCCAGCGCACCGGACGGAACTTCTTTTCCAGAATGTCGCTCAGCAGGACCCAGATTCCGAGTCCGGAAACGGAGAGAGCCAGCGAGGCCGGGCCCTTGGTATAGATTCCACCCGTCAGCGCGAGCGCGAACAGGGCGAAGAACTTCAGACGCTCCTTCCATTCGTTCCGCCGGGCCATGGCGAAGAACGCGAACCAGGCGCAGAGCACGAAGGCGGCGAGCATCATGTCGACCATGCATTTGCGGCTGTTTCCGAAGAACTGGGCGCCGGTGAGGAGCATGATTCCGGAGCAGAGCGCGGTGAACGAGGTCATTCCGAGCTCGCGGGCGAGCGCGAAGATCAGCACGGCGCAGGCGAGGGCGGAAACGGCGGAAGGCAGTCTTGCGGCGCGCGGGCCGATGTGCGAAAGCTTGTATGCCGCGGCGGTGCTCCAGTAATAGAGCGGCGGGTATTCGAGGAAGGGTTTCCCGTTAAGCCGGGGCGTGAGATAATCCTTCTCAAGGAGCATTTCAGCGGAAATTCCGGCGACGCGCGTTTCATCGCCGCTTTCGAGCTCGCGCATGCCGAGTCCGGAAATCAGCAGAACGGCCGCAAAGGTGGCGAGGAGCAGAAAATGAATCCGCGGCGGAAGTTTCCGGAGTTCGTCGAACATTGGCATCAGGCTCTTTCGGTTATGGTAATGATTCCGCTAAGATACAGCGGGACGCGGGAAAATCAAGCGGGGGAACTCAGAAATATTCGATCGGACACCGGGGAAGCGAATTGAGGAAGCGGTCGCCGTAGCGTTTGGTGACGATCCGGCGGTCGAGCACCACGATGATTCCGGTGTCGGTCCTGCTGCGGATGAGCCGCCCCGCGCCCTGGCGGAACTTGAGCACGGCGTCGGGGATGGAATACTCTTCGAACGGGCGGCCCCCGGCGTTCGCGATCTCCTCGAGCCGGGCCTCGATCAGCGGATGGGAGGGCACCGAGAACGGAAGTTTTGCAATGATCACGTTGGAAAGCGCCGCGCCGGGAACGTCCACCCCGGTCCAGAAGCTTGAGGTCCCGAAGATCACGCAGCTGTGTCCGGAGTTCTTGAATTCCTCGAGCATGGCGGAACGGGAAAGCTGGGATTCGCCCTGGACCATGAGGTCGATTCCGAGCTCGCGGATTTTCGTCCCGAGGAGTTCCGCACAGTTCTTGAGCATTCCG
>CAZHPP010000399.1:0-4165 GCA_964534535.1 uncultured Victivallales bacterium
AAGACCTGTCCGAGATGCCACGGCCGCGGACAGGTTTCCGTTTCCCAGGGCTTTTTCACGGTCATGCACGATTGTCCGAACTGCAAAGGAGCGGGCGTCACTGCGGAACATCCGTGCCGCCAGTGCTCCGGAGCAGGCGTCCGCAAGGTCAAACGCACGGTCCAGCTTCATATTCCGCCGGGCGTCGACACCGGCACCCGGATGCGGGTTCCCGGCGAAGGCGAACCCGGTCTCCGCGGAGGCAATAACGGGGATCTCTTCGTGATTACCCATGTCAAGGAACATGCGGTGTTCCAGCGCGACGGTCTTTCCGTTTACTGCGAGGTTCCCATCGATTTCGCGACCGCCGCCCTCGGCGGAGAGGTCGATGTTCCCACGGTCAGCGGCAAAATGCCCCTGAATATCCCGGCCGGCACGCAAACCGGCGATACTTTCGTCATTCGCGGCAAGGGAATGCCCTCCCTGCGGCGCGGCGAGCGCGGCGACCACCATGTCAAGGTCTTTGTCGAGGTCCCGAAGCGCCTTTCCACGGAACAGCGCGAGGCCCTGAAGAAGTTCTCCGAGTTGATCAAGGGGAATTCCTCCGCCCATCCCGTCCGCGAGAATTTTGTCGAAAAGGCGAAGAAGTTCTTTCAGCTCTGAACCGGAAAATAAGTCACAGTTGCTTGGGTCCTCTGAAAAGAGTGTCATGCAATACTCTCAGTATTGCTGCGATCCAACTGCATAAGTTGGCCCTGCGCAGCACGGAATCTCTGCCCGGAGCGGTTCCACCCGCTCAAGGACGAGAACTTGATTTATTAAGTCCGAGAGCTCCGGGCATCCCCGAAGACAACCTCACGGAAGCGGCGGCTCTCGCTCTTTCAGAGCTCGTCCGTCAGCGCTGGAACCGCCGCCGCAAAGGCAAAAAGCATGAGGATTACGCATCCTCAAACTCCGCGGCAGGTAAAATCACCTGCACCCCGGCAAACAAAGTTTGCCGTCTTTGAAAACGTCGGTTAGCACCATACCACCCTGAATTTTTCTTCTTTTTTCTATTGTGCCGGATTTGACTTCCTTTCCGGACGGTTTTATATTTCCTCCATGAACAACCGGGAGGACACCCCATTGCGTAACTGAATCAATACACTCGAACGGAGCATTTCCGCTCCCGAATCCTTTTTCCATTTTTGTGTATTTTTTCAAGGAATGCAATCATGTCCATCCTGTTATCCATCTCCCATCTCAGCTTCGGTTATCCATCCGCCGCCGGAGATCTTTTTCATGATCTTACCCTGACGTTTCCGCTGTCCTGGACCGGCATCGTTGGCGCCAACGGGTCCGGCAAGACGACTTTGCTGGAACTGCTTTCGGGCCGTCTTTCCCCCGATGCCGGATTTGTCCGGCGGAATGGGGCCATCCTGCTTTGCGAGCAGAAAACCGACCTTCCGCCGGAAGGCGCGGACGAACTTTTCTCCTCCTGCGACACGAGGGCTTTCCAGCTTCGCGAAAATCTTTGCATTACTCCTGACATGCCCGGCCGATGGAAGAAACTCTCCATGGGCGAACGGAAGAAAATCCAGATTGCCGCCGCCCTGTTCCGCCGTCCGGACATCCTCTGCGTCGACGAACCCACCAACCACCTCGACGCCGTCGCCCGTGAACAGCTTCTCCGTGAACTGGACCGGTTTCACGGCATCGGAATTCTTGTCAGCCATGACCGGGAACTGTTGGACAGCCTTTGCGTTCAATGTCTGTTCCTGAGCCCGGAACGTGCCGTTCTGCGTCCGGGCGGCGTGAGTGCCGGGTTGGAACTGGAACGGCAGGAGATCGAGAGCTCCCGGAAGCAGCGTCATCTGCTGAAGACCGAACTCAAACGAACCCGGGCGGAACTCCAGCGCAGAAGAGAAAAGGAACAGGCGGCGCGCAATAAGAACACCAAACGGAAAATTGCGAAGGACGACCATGACGCCAAGGTCAAGGTCGACGCCGCCCGGCTGACCGGACGCGACCGCGCCGCCGGAGATCTGGCCGGAGCTCAGGTAAAGAATGTAACAAATGTACAAAAAAAGTTGAATGCCGTGGACAACTGGCGTCTGCCGGATCTGGGGCTGAACATTCCCTACGGCAAATATTCTCCGAAGAATCTCCTGCTGGATATGGCTCCGTTTGAAATTCCGCTTCACGAGCGGAAATTGATTGTTCCGGAACTCTCCATCGGTTCAAGGGACCGCATTGCGCTCACGGGCGACAACGGCGCGGGAAAAAGCATGCTGCTGCACCGGATCGTGCCGGAGCTGAAACTGTCGCCGGAGGAAATCCTGTATATGCCGCAGGAACTGGACGCCGCTATGACGGAGGCCATTCATGAGACGCTGCTGCGCCTGCCGAAAGCCGATTACAGCCGGGTGATGAATGTGGTCGCCTCGCTTGGCTCCGTGCCGGAACGGGTGCTGAACGCGGAGAATTGCAGTCCCGGCGAATGGCGCAAGCTGTTCTTCGGGCTGGGGGTTCTCCGCGAGATACGGCTGATCGTCATGGACGAACCGACCAATCACCTCGATCTGCCCTCCATCGAGTGTCTGGAGGCCGCGCTGGCCGACTGTGAATGCGCCCTTCTGCTGGTCAGCCACGACAAAATTTTTCTGGACCGTCTGTGTCCAGTTCATTGGCGAATTGAAACCGGGTCCGGCGCGGAAAATCATCTGATACGCCTTCTTTGAGAGAAAAAAGGCGTATCGGAATCTCACCGCAAGAAAGGGTTATTTCGACTTGCCGGCCTTCCGTCTGGCCGGGTTCTTTGCCGCGGACTTCTTCGGGACGGCTTTCTGTTTCACCGCCGCCTTTTTCGGAAGGGGCTTCCGGTTGAGTAGCACCGAAACCGCACGGATGATCCGTTCGGCGGAATCCGTTGCGGGGGCTTCGCCATGCGGCATGGTTTCGTAGCCGCCGTGAGCGTAGCATTCCGGCATGGGATAATAGCTGTTGTTGGAAAGCTGTCCCAGCGTGGCGATGAAGGTGCGGCGGAAGGGCGATTGCGCCCGGATGGCCTGCGCGATTCCATTGAACGGTTCTCCGGGAAGCGAGGCGACGGCGAAGTCTTTTCCGAGAATGATGGCGGTCAGTTCGCCGGTGCTGGTGCGTTTTTCATTTCCCTTGCATGTGAGGGCGCGCTGTGCGAAGAGACGCCGGACAAAGTCATTGCCGGACGCCAGATCCTCACTGGTCAGGTCGCCTTTCTTCTCCACGCACGGAACCGTGTCGAGGATGTGCTGTGCGGCGGCCAGCTCTTTTTTCGTCTGGGTGCGGAACGCGAGCTCGACTTTGGCGTTTTCCACCCGGATGGAGTCGACGGGAACCGGTTTCAGTTTCGGAAGGAGACTCAGAATGATTTCCGCGTAGCCTTTTCCGATGCGGACGGCCTCGGCATAGCAGGTCTGGTTGATGTCGGCATTTACATCGAAGTGATTGATGTTTCCGGAGGCGTCCAGCAGGGAAAGGACAGGAATGTCTTCCCCGAGACGGTTCTGGATTTCGCGTTCCATCCGGCCGTGCCAGTCGGCGGAAACAAGATCCCCGCCGATGGTGTCGCCGTGGTTGGCGATGTTGGTCAGAAGCGCGGTCAGGCGTCCTTCCTGATGCACGGCCAGAACCGAGACCGTCCGGTCGAAATCACACTCGGGACGTTCGATATTCGGGTTGAGGCGTCCGGGATTGGTCACGACTTTTCCGTTTTTCATCCAGAAACGACGGATGAACGCATAAGGGTTGTGGACGATCGAGGCCGCGGAGAGTTCGGCGGGAGCCAGGTTCGCCAGTGCTTCCAGAACGGCCCGGATTCCCGCCTGAACGGTCAGTTCGAACGACTTCCGGGTCGGTTCGTCGGACCCTTTGCGGAATTCGCTTCCGGTATGGGTATGAGTGGCGCAGAAGAGGAGATTTTCCACGAAGTCGATTCCGGCCGCGCGGAGTCCTTCCCGTGTCTTCAGAATCAGGTCCTCGGGAAGCGAAACCATGTCGTACGAAAGAATCCCGCAGGTGACGTTGTCCTTGCGCAGCACGATGACCCTCACACAGGTATCGTCCAGAACTCCGCGGTTGGGACGTTTGTTGAAGTATCCCGCAAGTCCTGTCCCCCGAACCGGGGTGATGATTTCCTTCGCGAGTCCGACCGTCAGCATTTTCTCTC
>CAZHPP010000400.1:0-4160 GCA_964534535.1 uncultured Victivallales bacterium
CGATGCAGGCGTCGTACTTGTCGAGGCAGTTGTTGTCGCGCATCATCTGGGTGTTGGCCGTGAGGGCTCCGCCGGGCATGGGCGAGAAGATGATCTTCGGACTGGTCTGGCGGGACTCCGGCGGAATGAAATACTTGTCCATGCAGTTTTCAAAGACCTTTTCGGCCTTCATGATGCGCTCGGGGTCGATGTCAAGCCGGTATTCGGTGCCGCGGAGACGGTGCCACATCACGAGGATGTCGGCTTCGCAGGTGCCGCCGGAAAGCGGGGACATGGCGAGGTCGATCACGTCGGCGCCGCCTTCGATTGCGGCCATGTTGCAGGCCACGGCCATGCCGGCGGTGTCGTGCGTGTGGAACTGGATCTGGACATCGGCGGGCAGAAGCGCGCGCGCCTGCTTGACCGTCTCGAAGACGATCGACGGCGGAGTCGTGCCGGAAGCGTCCTTGAACGCCAGGCTGGAGAACGGAACGCCGTCCTTCAGGATGTCCTTGAGCTTTTCAATGTAGAACGCGGGCGTGTGGGCGAATCCGTTGTCCAGCCCGGGAGGAAGCCCCATCAGCGTGATCGTGACCTGGTGCTTGAGTCCGGCATTCACGATGCAGCGTCCGGAATAGGAGAGGTTGCGCACGTCGTTGAGGGCGTCGAAGTTGCGGACCGTGGTCATGCCGTGCTTCTTGAACATCCTGGCATGGAGGTCGATGATGTCGCTGGACTGGGAAATGAGCCCGACGACGTTGTTGCCGCGGGCGAGCGACTGCAGGTTGATGTCCGGTCCGGCGGTTTCGCGGACCTTGTCCATCATCTCGAAGGCGTCCTGCTGGCAGTAGAAATAAAGGCTCTGGAAGCGGGCGCCGCCGCCGACTTCCATGTGGGTGATTCCGGCTTCCTTGGCGGCCGCGACCGCGGGGAGGAAGTCTTCCGTTTTCACACGGGCGCCCAGGCACGACTGGAAACCGTCGCGGAAGGAGCAGTCCATGAATCTGATTGTTTTTGCCATTTGCCGATCCCTTTCAATAAGTTATGTTATTTTCCGGATTGATATGCCGTCAGCGCCGCCGCGGCTGCCGCCGCACGCGCTGCATCGTTCGAGTCTGAAGCGGGCCTCTTCGGCGCGGGGGCCTTCCGGTCGAGAATTTCCGCGACCGGAGCAAGAAGCCGCCCCATGATGTTCATGCAGAAGATCATCACAAGGAGAAAAAGCACCACCGTGCTCATTCCGATGATCATGAGTTTGAGTCCGTCGAATACTGGTCCGTTCATCTGGCTTCCTTTCTGTTGCCGGGTTCCGGTTGCGAAATACAGAGTTTGACATCGCCGCAGGTGAAACGTTCCGGCTGACGGCCTTCGCGTTCGACGACCAGACGGCCGTCCGGCTCGATGTCTCTCACAAATGCAAAAAAGGCATGGCCGTCCGGAGGGACAAAGGACGCCCTGTGTCCGATCACCGAATTTTCGGCCTTCCACTGCCGGTAGAGCGATTCGGGCGAAGAAGTCCCCGCCGCGTAATACCAGTCCAGATACATGCGGAGCTTCTCGACGAACGCCTCGAGGTCGTAGACTTTGCCTGTTTCGGCGCGCAGCGAAGTCGCCGGCTGGCCGACCGAGGCCGTTTCCTCCGCGCTCATGTTCACGTTGACCCCGATCCCGCAGATGATGCCGGAAACGGTTCCCCCGCGGACCACGCCCTCGCAGAGGATTCCGCAGAGTTTTTTCGCCCCGATGAAGATGTCGTTCGGCCATTTGATCGCGGGGGAAAGCCCCGGCGCCGCGTCGCGGACCGCCGCGATCACGGAAAGCGAGGAAACCATCGTCGCGCGGAAGGCGTCGCCGAACGGTTCCTTCATCACATAGGAGGCGTAGACGTTGCCGAGCGGGGAGTGCCAGTTCCGGTCGAGACGCCCTCTGCCTGCGGTCTGGACTGAGGCGGAAACAAGCGTGCCGTCCCCGAGCGTGTCAAAATGCTCCGAGGCGTACCTGTTGGTGGAGTCCACCGTGCTTAAATGCAAAGTTGTGCCCATGCCTCTTTCCGGTTCCGCTTGAAAATTCCGATAATATATCACGCATTTCCGGTTTTGACAAATTGGTTTTGACGATTTTCGGAAGGAAAACACCATTGTTCCTGATTTTTCGCCGATACGAAAGAAAGAAACGCCCGCACAGGCGTGAGCCGCTTTACAATTTGAGTTTACGCTTGATTTTTTCATTGACTCCCTGTATAGTTCCCGTATGAAATCATTTTTTTGTTCTTCCCGGTTCATTTCCGATCCTGTGCTCCGGACCGCCGCACTGCTCTCGATGTGCTGCGCATTCTGGCTCCCGTCCGCCGTGCTCCTTACGGCGGGAACAGCCGCATGGAACGGACTTCTGTTTGCCGGCATCATGACAGCGGTATTTTCCGCGGTCCAGATTCCGGCCGCATGGGGGGGCCTGACCGGGAAACCCGGCGCGCGCACGTTCGCCGCATGGAGCTGGGCCCTCCAGATCACGGCGGCCTTCGCCGTGCTTGATCCCATGACCGTGCTTCCGTTTGCCGCAGTCGGAACCGCCGTTCTCTGGATTCTGGTCCTGACCCCGCATTTCCCGGACTGGAGCCGCAGAGGAAAGATTCTCTTCTGTCTGCTGGCCGTTCTGATGTTTCTCGGCGGGACGGTCTCCTTTCATGAAAGAAATTCTGCCCGGCCGGGGACTGAAAAAGATTTCATCGGCCACAACAACATTCTGATCCCCAACGACTTCCAGCTCAGGCCGCGTCTGGAAAAACTTTATCTTGTCTCCGTCACGGGCTCGGAAACGGAAAAGGCCTGCTGCCGGGAATTTTCCGCCCGGCTTGCCGCAAAGTTTCCGAACCTGAAGACGGAATGCGTGACCGGCGCGGTATCCGACGTCGACCTCGACCGCGAACTCGTCCTGCTGATCCGTTCCGGCGCCGCAAAAGCTTTAGGCAGGCCGGGCAAAAGAACTTTTCGGTATCTGATCAAATATCCAAAACTGCTGGAGTTCCTCCAGAAGAGCCTGTGGGCAAAATGGGGAACGGCGGTCCGGATGACTCTTTCGACCTCCGATAATATTTTTACAACCAACAGTATGCTTTCCAGATCATCGTTCGAGCTGTGGTTCAACAATACCGCCATGATTTACTCCTGCAAAGGCGAAGCCGCCGGGAAAAAAGCCGCGGAACTTGCCTGGAACGATTTTTTCACCTTGTCCACCGTGTACTGTTCACCGGATTCCGTGCCGATGCCGAGACTTGACTCCGGCCTTGTCATTCCCGAACCGCTCCGGACGAAAAATCTGAAAAAATTTCGCAGGCTCTTCGCAGGGACCCGATTCGACGGAATCAGCGAATTCTACACGTTTGACTCCACGGTTCCGAAACGCGACGACGAAGAACTCTCCGCCCTGATGGAACAAGCCCCCGGAGCGCGGCAGCCCGCCGAATTCCCCGGCGTCGCACCAGTCCAATCCAGGAGACCGCAGGCAACAGATCCATTCCTTTATGTTCCCTCTCTGTTCTCCGGCAAAGTTCTGGAGGAACAGACGCCGTATCTGAGAATTTCCCGGTGGAAAAGTTTCCGGGCTGTACCGCTCGGCCGTGAAACGCTGAAGCGTCTGCTCCGGGAAGACCCGCGCTCTCTGATTCTCCGGGGCGGACTTGCAGGATTTCCTCCCGCGGAACAGCTGGAGGCGCTGCAGAAATTCTTTTCCCAAGAACGTTCGGAATCCGACCGGCTCCATGCGCTGGAACATTATACCCGGCCTCTCTGGAAAACTCCGCAGGGAAGAGTTCTGCTTCAAAAGGAATTCGGAATTCTGCTCCGGCAACTCGCACAGAATCCGGACCGCTTCGGATGGCTTGGCCGGGTAGAAACGGCGTACCGGGCCTCCAAGGGCACGCCGCTGCAGGATGAGCTTCTGAAGTCGCTCGGAAAGCGGTTCGTCCGTCTGACGCTTTCCGGCAGACCCGATCCGAAAACGGGATGTATTTCCAAAGAATTCCGGATTCCCGTTCCGGATGCCGGAAAATATCAGATATTTACCGTGCTGGAGCTTCCCGGCACGGACCTGGAACCGCTGCTGCTTCCCGTCGGTGTTCTGCCGATGCCGGGAAACGCCGGGCATCAGCTCCAGTATCACGCGCTGGGGATGAATCTCTTTTC
>CAZHPP010000401.1:0-4145 GCA_964534535.1 uncultured Victivallales bacterium
GGAGACGTCTTCGATGACCTTGATCCCGTGCCTCTTCGCGATGGAAAGAATGCGGTCCATGTCGGCGGGATGCCCGATGTAATGCACAACCATGACGGCTTTCGTGCGCGGAGTGATTTTCCGCTCGAAGTCGTCGGGATCGAGGCAGAGCGTGTCCGGCTCCACATCGGCGAAGACTACGGAAGCCCCGAGGGAGAGCGCCTGTGCGCAGCTGGCCCAGTAGGTGATGGGAGGGCAGATGAGCTCGTCGCCCTTTCCCAGCCCGACGCCGTACATGGCGGCAAGAAGCGAGAAGGTTCCGGAGGAGGTCCCGAGCCCGAATTTCATTCCATGCCAGTCTGCGAAGGCTTTTTCGAATCTGCCCGTAATGTCCGTGCCGGACATGTTGTAGTTTTCCAGAACGTCGAGGACTGCTTTGCGCATGTCGTCGGTGACGGGAGGCCAGCGGAACATGTCGCTGCCGGTTGTGAACATGTCGCCCGGGTCGAGAGGGGGGACGTGCGTTCCTCTTGTGAAGTTCAGTTTCGCCATGATGCTTTATTTCTCCTGGGATTTGCTTTCAACTTTTTCCAGCGGGTAAATGCGGGTCGTGCCGCTGAATCTTTCATAATCGGCAAGCATGGCGACGGCATCGTATCCGACTTTTTCCGGATCTGTGTCCCAGCAGTCGGGACAGCGTTCAAAACTGAGTTTGGATGGGGTAATGTCGATTGCGGCGGCAGGAATGGATTCCGGGATTCCGAACCATTCGTTCACGCTGTGAAAAAAACAGGGCGGCGCAATGGAAAAAATCAGTGCGTCGTAACGGTTTTTCAGCCAGAAGTCCCGGAGTACGCCGGGATCCGGAGCCCCGTCGCTCGGAACTTCCAGCATGAGCTCGGGCTGGCCGAATTCCGCAGCCTTCTCCCGATAAGCCAGACAATATGAATGATTTTTCTCCGAAAGAATGAAACTGGAAACCAGCGCAATGCGGCGGCAGCCGCGGCGGTGGAAATCGTCCATGCGTTCATGCACCAGACTTGTCCGGTCGTTTTCCATGAGGATCCAGTTTCGGAGATACTGCCGGCAGCCGCGCGGAATGTCCTGGAAGTGGTAAAGCGCCACCTGACACTCCTTCTGAGCCAGGGCTTCAAAAAGATTGTAGAACCATGTCGTGACAAAAACTTTGGAAAACCGGTTCATGCGGCTGATGCAGGAAAGATCCAGCCTGTTATAATCGTTGGTCAGTGAGGCAACCACGGTCTGGAAGGCGATATGACGTTCTGTGGCGGCGGCAATGGCCCCTTTCATCATCAGGCGCGTGAAGGACGCCCGTTCCCAGGAAAGATATCCGGGACACGGAAGCATGAACGTGAAGACGGGCTGGGCGGCCACATAGCTTCCGGACCCCCGGCGGCGGATGATCGTGCCTTCCTCCTCCAGCTGACCGAAGACGCGGCGGACCGTCTTGCAGGAAATGCCGTATTTCGCAATCAGGCTGTTTTCGCTGGGAAGACGGCGGCCGGGGGAAGATTCAGAAATAAAGTTCTGCATCTCCGACATGAGCCGGTCAGAGACCGGTGTCGGAAGAATCCGCTTCTTCGCAGGCGTCTGAATGGCGTCGGGCATTATCATCAGTTATCTCCTTCTGCCTTTTCATTATACTTCAAAAGCTATGGAATGTCAATACATGAAAATCGGCAAAGTTATATCCCGGTGATGTTTTTTCAAAGAATCGGCGGATGGGGGAAAAACGAATCAGGCGCGCGGACCGCAGGGGGAGGCCGTGCTGGACCGGAGCATCAGCGGCGCGGGAATCACCGTCGTCTGGACCGGCGTGGCCCCGCTCAGACGCAGATTCCGCACGATCGCGGAAGCGATCTTGTCGCTGTGCTGGGAAATGCTCGTCAGTGCCAGGTCCTCGGCCACGGACGTGTTGCCGAATCCGATCACGGAACAGGTCTCCGGAATCGAAATTCCGTTCGCGTGACAGCAGTTCACGACTCCGGCGGCGAACGTCTGGATTCTGCTTGAAAAAACATGGCATGAGAATTATATTGTAAACTGTTTTCCTTTGTTCTGCTGATTCCATGACCGAAAATTCATAAGGAATGTTCCAATGAAAAAGACACTGGGCAATTATGCAAAGCGGATGGGACTCTCCAAGCCGGGAACGGAAGGAATCATATTCCGGAATGCCGCAGAGCCGCCGTTCGAACTGACAGGGTTTCCATGGTTCGGAAAAGACAGACTGTTCCGCCGGCTTCCTGCCGGACTGGAAGGAAAAATTCCGTCCGCAGTGGACTGCCTGGCGGACAATACCTCCGGCGGCAAGATCCGGTTCCGTTCGGATTCCGGGCGCGTCCTGATCCGTGCAAAGCGTTCGGAATTTCTTCTTTCGGACAATATGGACTATCTCGGGATTTCCGGGTTCGACCTGTATGCCGGAGAACCGGGAAAAGAAGTGTTCCGCGGCGTTACCCGCACCAATCCGAAAGACCGGGAATTCCTGGCCGAGCCCTTTGGCGACCGCTCCGGGACCATGCGTTCGTTCCTGATCAATTTCCCCCTTTATACGGGCGTCGAACGGGTTGAAATCGGGCTGGATGCGGGTGCCCGGCTGGAAGAGCCGCTCCCTTTGAACGATCCAGACCGCTTCATTGCGGTCTATGGGACAAGCATTACACAGGGCGGGTGCGCATCGCATCCGGGCAACTGCTATGTGAACATTCTTTCCCGACGGCTGGGGCGTCATTTCTGCAACTTCGGATTCAGCGGTGCGGGGCAGGGCGAACCTGCGGTTGCACAGATTCTCGCCGGATTGCAGAACGTTTCCCTTTATCTTCTGGATTTCGAACCGAATGCAGGGGCGATGTTTCAGCCGAGGCTGGCGCCGTTCATACGGGAACTCCGGAAGAAACACCCGTCGACGCCGATTCTGGTGCTTTCCCGGTACGCATATGCCTCAGGGCCGGTTCCGCCTGACGATCCGGTGAAGATCCGGGCGATCCTGGATTCCCTGCACGATCCGGAAGTTCATTATTTCGACGGAAGCCGGATTCTCGGCGACGACTGGCGCGACTGTCTGGTGGACGGAGTCCATGCGTCGGACCGGGCATTCTTCCGGATGGCGGACGCACTGGAGCCTGCGATCCGCAGAATTCTTGGCT
The DNA here is from genome assembly GCA_964534535.1 of uncultured Victivallales bacterium. Lineage (GTDB taxonomy): Bacteria > Verrucomicrobiota > Lentisphaeria > Victivallales > UBA1829 > CAZHPP01. The sequence goes on from CAZHPP010000401.1 coordinate 3,150, forward strand.
GAATCAGGTGCGCGGGCGAGGAGAGGCCGTGCTGGCGCGGAGCATCAGCGACGTGGGAATCACCGTCGTCTGGACCGGCGTGGCCCCGCTCAGAAGCAGACGCAGATTCCGCACGATCGCGGAAGCGATCTTGTCGCTGTGCTGGGAAACGCTCGTCAGCGCCAGGTCCTCGGCCACGGACGTGTTGCCGAATCCGATCACGGAACAGGTCTCCGGAATCGAAATCCCGTTCGCGTGACAGTAGTTCACGACTCCGGCGGCGATCGTGTCGTTGCCGCAGAAGATGGCGGTCGGCGGTGGAATTTCCCCGGAAAAAAGACGTTTCGCGGCGTAAAATCCCCATTCGCGGCTGGGAGTGTCGCGGAAGATCAGGGACTTGCCGCCCGGAAGCTTGTGCTTTTCAGCCACGCGCAGGTATCCCGCGAGGCGCTGGTCGGAGGTGGCGTCCCATGCGCCGCCGATATGGGCGATCCGGGTATGGCCGATGCTGACCAGATATTCCACGGCCGCCTCGGCTCCGGCGGAATCGTCGGAAACCACGCACGGGATTCCCGACCCGGGGAGTGATGTATCGAAGAAGATCGCGGGAATTTTCAGCGCGGAATACTTTTCTGCGCAGAGGCGGCTCGGGGCCGCGATCACGGCGCGCGCGCCGATTCCGTCGAGATAGCCGATGATGCCGTTTTCCTTTTCCGGCGAACCGCCCGTGATTCCCACGACCGGATGCAGATTCATGCCGGAGAATGTCTTGTCCAGTTCCGCCAGCAGTTTGTAGTAGAAAATATCGTCTTCGGGAAACACGAATCCGATGAGGTTCCCGAGCGAATCGTCCGGCGGCTTCGGTCCCACGAAACTGCCGATGCTGGGCTGTTTGTGGATGAGTCCGCGGCGCTCCAGAAGCCCGAGCGCCTTGCGGATCGTGATGTGGCTGCAGCGGTAGCGGAGCGCAAGGGTGCGTTCGGGGGGGAGCGCGTCGCCGCGTTTCAGATGTTCTTT
>CAZHPP010000402.1:0-4129 GCA_964534535.1 uncultured Victivallales bacterium
GTACCGGAGCGGGACGGAGCCCAGGATCACGATCACGCGCGGTTTCACGAGTTCGATCTGGCGGACCAGGAACGGCAGACATAGCGCGGCCTCGTCCTCTTCCGGATTGCGGTTTCCCGGCGGACGGCACTTCACGATGTTTGCGATATAGACCTTCTTCCGGTCGAACTTCATGGCGGCGATCATCCGGGAAAGGAGCTGTCCCGCCTTTCCGACGAACGGGACGCCCTGCGCGTCTTCGTCCGCGCCGGGGCCTTCGCCGATGAACATCAGTCCGGATTCCCCGGAACCGTCGCTGAAGACCACATTGCGGCGGGTCGCGGCCAGACGGCACGCGCGGCAGCACATGGCGGCATCGTGAAGCTTTGCCATGTCGAACCCGGAAACATCCGGAAGCGGCTGGGTGGCCGGAGTTTCCGGAACGGCGGGCGCGGGAGCAGGTTTCTTTGCAGCCCCCTGCGGAGTCACAGGATTTGGACCTGCGGCCGCAGCGGGTGCGGGAGCAGGCTTTTTCACAGGATCCGCCATGAATTCGGCCAGATCGCGTTTCCGGATGAAGAGCGGGCCGTCCGGCCCGGCCTCTTCTCCGAGGCAGCGGATGATTTCGTCGAAGATGTCCATAAAAGCAGTCAAGTCTCCGCTGTCAAGATACACCATGAACGGGACAGTTGCAAGTCCGGAGTCCGGATTCCGCGGCGTTTCGGGCACATTCATGCGAAAAAGTTTTCAGAAACCGCCTTGAGTTTTCGTAAAATGCGTTTATAGTACCACGGGCAAAAAGGATTCTTTAGTCTTATTAGGTTTCAAACTGAGGTGACTGCGGTGGATAAGCTGGAAAAAATCAAAAGCTCCCTTTTCTCTCAGCCGGTTCTCGCCGGAAAGGATAATTATGTCATCAAGATCGCTTCCACGAAGGAAGAAACGGATGCGGTCTACAAGTTGAGATATGACGTCTTCACTGTGGAACAGGGGAGGAACATCGCCGCTTACGCGGCCGCAACGGACCATGACCGGTTCGACGACTGCTGTCTCCATCTGATCGTGCTGAAGGTGGATGAAAACAAGATCGTGGGAACATACCGGATTCACTTCGGGATCGTGGCGGAAAGCTCCGGCCTGGGATTCTATTCCGAAACGGAATACAGGATTCAGGGACTCGACAGCCTGGCTCCGCAGATGATCGAAGTGGGCCGCTCCTGCGTGGCGCCCGAAGGCCGCAACGGAACGGTCGTGGCCCTTCTCTGGAAGGGCATGGCCGAAATCCTCCGCCGCGGCGGCATGCGCTATCTCGCCGGATGCGTCAGTCTGGAAGACACCAGCCCCGTTTCCGGCTGGGGTCTTTACGAATACTTCCGCACCACGGGCAAGACTTCCGACCTTGTCCATGCGGAACCGCTTCCGCGCTATGTCATGAAGCGTCCGGCCGAATCCGAAATTCTGGCGTTCGCGGACGATTTCAAGCGCGTGATGGCCGCCCTCCCGCCTCTTTTCAAAGGCTATCTGCGGCTCAAGGCCAAGATCTGCGGCGAACCCGTCTACGACCCCGATTTCGGAACCATCGACTTCTTCATCATCCTTGACACCTGGTCGCTCGACGAACGCTACAACCGCCATTTCGACGTCGCCGTGCCGGGAGAGACAACCTGATGAGATTCCTCCGTCCACTCTGGCGTCTCCCCGCGCTCGCCGTGTGGTTCGTCATTGCCTTCCTCTGTGCGCTGCCCTCGCAGTTTCTGCCCCGGGAAAGGAAGATGAAGAGAAACTGGCGGCTGGTCGGATTCTGGGCGCGCGGAATTCTGAAGATCCTTAACATCAGGATCGAGATGGCCGGAACCCTGCCAGACGACAGGGGTGTCCTGATCGTCGCCAACCATACGGGGTATCTGGACATTGCGATTCACGCCGGACTCAGCGGCGTGAGGTTCGCCCCGAAAAAGGAAATCCGCTCCTGGCCGCTGCTCGGCTTCTATGTGGATTTCTCCTATCCCGTCTGGATCGACCGCAAGGCCCGCTCCAAATCGCTGGAATCCCTGGAAGCCTTCAAACAGACCATGGCCATGGGATGCCCCCTCATCGTCTATCCCGAAGGCACCAGCACCGACGGCCTGCACGGCCTTCTGCCCTTCAAGTCGACTCCGTTCGAGGCCGCCGTCGAATCCGGATGCCGCATCCTCCCGCTTGTCACGCATTACATCGTGGAGCCGGGGGAGATGAATCCGGCCTGGTTCGGCGACCAGTCGTTCGCCCCGCATGTGCTGAAACTCCTGCAGGCCCAGCGCTTTACGGCCCGGATCGTTGTTCTGCCGACTCTCCGCGCGGAAAAGGGCACCGACCGCAAGGCCCTCGCCGCGCAGGTCCGTGAAAAAATGCTTGCCGCCTACAACCGCGAAATGGGGACCGACTATGCGTGATTCCGGAATCCTTTACGATGATTTCGCCGCCGTCTGGAACCTCTTCTGCATCAGGAAGCTCAATTACGACGGCAGCGAGCCGAAGCCGTGGCTCTTCCCAATTCTCGGCGGCCTGATGGGAACCCTGCTCGCCGTCGGAGCCTGGGCGATTACGCTTCTCACGGGACAGACCGCGGGCGCCATTCTCTGCGCCGTCGTGATCCCCCTGCTCTGCGAACTCTTCACCGGATGGCGCGGACTTTCGGCCTTCACCTCGTTTCTGGAACAGCGGCTTGCCGGCGTTCCCCGCGCCCGGGCGCTCGCCGTTTCCGCCGAGCCGAAAGGCGACCGCCAGTCCGTCTTCCTCATGGTCAGCGTCTATCTCCTCCGCATGACGGCATGCGGATTCCTTGTCTATGGGGGCGCGGCCCGCTGGTTCGTGTTCGCCTTTGCCGGAGCAGCGGCGGTCCGCGCGGAAGCAGTTTCCGCCGAATCGGGCTCCGTCCGGCCGCTTCTGGAACTCCCGAATGAAAAACGGCCCGTCCTGTGGCTGATCTTCGGCGCCTTCGCCCTGTGCGCCGCCGTCTTCGGATTCGCATTCTCGGCGGCCGCCTCCATGGTTGCCGCCTTTGCGATCGCCGTGGTGCTTGCCTTCTTCTGCCGCGGGGTCGTGCTCAACTCCTCCGGCGCCGCCACGCTCCGTTCCATGGACGTGCTCGGCTACGGCTCCGAACTTGTGATGCTCCTTGCGGGAATCGTCCTTTCCGGACGCGGCTGACCTGTCATGGGCATGTTTCATCTTTCCAGCGCATACAAGCCCGCGGGCGACCAGCCGCAGGCCATCGCGAAACTCGTCGAAAACCTCAGAAACGGCGTTTCCGACCAGGTCCTGCAGGGCGTCACCGGTTCAGGAAAGACCTTCACGCTTGCCAACATGATCGCCCAGTTCGACCGGCCCGTCCTCGTCCTTTCCCACAACAAGACCCTCGCCGCCCAGCTCTACAGCGAATTCAAGGGGTTCTTCCCGCAGAACGCCGTCGAATACTTCATCAGCTATTACGACTATTATCTTCCGGAATCCTACATTCCCCAGACCGACACCTACATCGCCAAGGACGCCAGCATCAACGAGAACATCGAGCGTCTGCGTCTTGCCGCCACTTCGGCGCTTGTGGCCCGCCGCGACGTGATCGTGGTCGCCAGCGTCTCCTGCATCTACGGACTCGGCTCCCCCGAGGAGTTCGAGGGCATGTGCATCGAACTCAAAAAGGGCATGACCTTCCAGCGCAGCGACTTTCTTGAACGCCTGATCGCCATCCAGTTCCTCCGCAACGACGTCGCCCCCGAAAAAGGCCAGTTCCGGGTCCGCGGCGACTCCATCGACGTCTTCCCCGCCGAAAAGGAGGAGATCATCCGCATCGAATTCTGGGGCGACTCCATCGAAGCCATTTCCCGCCGCGACATCGTGACCGGGAATCTGGTCGAGCGCCTCGACAGCGTTTTCATCTTCCCCGTGCGGCTCTTCGTCATGCCAAAGGAGCGCGTCGAGGAGGCTTCCGTCACCATCCTTGCCGAAATGCGCCAGCGCGTGAAGGAGCTTGAGGACGCCAACAAGCTCGTCGAAGCCCAGCGGCTCTACCAGCGCGTGAACTACGACATCGAAATGATGCGCGAAATCGGCTACTGTTCCGGAATCGAGAACTATTCCCGTCACCTGGCAAAGCGTCCGCCCGGAAGCC
>CAZHPP010000403.1:0-3862 GCA_964534535.1 uncultured Victivallales bacterium
TCAAACAAAAACAAGGAGGCGTTTCATGAGAATCAAGCACGACGGTCCTGTCCACTTTTTTACACTGATAGAGCTCCTGGTCGTCATCGCGATCATCGCGATTCTTGCCGGCATGCTTCTGCCGGCTCTGAACAAGGCCAGGGAAAAAGCCAGAGGGTCAAACTGTCTCGGAAATCTGAAACAGATCGGCCTGTCAATCGCGAACTATGCCTCCGACAACGAAGACTATCACGTCATTGCGACCAGCTGGAGCCGCTGGTATTACAGTCTGGCGCCTTATCTCAACGGCGATCCCGGCGTCCTCGAATGCCCCAGCAGCCGGAAGCACTTTGTCAACGATGCCACCTGCGACGGCTGGCTGAACGGCAAAACCGCGACCACCTACAAGAGAAACTATTACCTGACCTACGGCATGAATCAGCTGCTGGCCGGACTCTGCAGTGCGGTCGGAGTTCCCCAGGCGGGATATCTTCCCGGCAAGATCGGACAGATCAAAAATCCGAGCACGACCATGACGATGGTGGACAGCGTCTGCTGGCGCGGCGCGGGAAACTTCACCTGGAATCTTGCATACTACAATACCAATCCGACCGACACAAGCACCAACCGCTGCGGTGCCTACCGTCACAGTCTGAACATCAACGGTCTGCTTGCCGCAGGCAATGTGAGAACCTTCAGGCCGGGTGACCGCATCGATCTCGTTCCCAGCCCCTCAAGCGTCAAATGGACCAGAGACTGAAAATCATGAAAAAAATATTCTTTGTTCTTGCCGCCCTCCTTGCGGCTTTTTCCCTCCGCTCCGGCGAACTCGTCCGGAACGGCACGTTTACGGAAACGACTTCCGGCGGACTCCCGAAACAGTGGGGATTCAAAACCGGTTCCACGGCCGGATGCTTTGCGAAAGACGGAATCTTCACGCTGACGAATCAGCCGGGGAAATCGCTGGTTGTAATCCAGCACGGTCTGGAAGCGGTTCCGGGGAAGACTTATGAGCTTTCCTTCCAGGTCCGTTCCGCCGGAAACAGCGAATACCGCGTCTATCTGGAATCCGTCAGGACTCTGCCGGGCGGCAGGCACGAATTCAAGAGTTTCAATTCTGCATACAGGAATGCTTCCGCGGAATGGAAAAAAATCCGTGTTCCCGTCAGACTTGCGGAAGGATTCGGGACAACGTATCTTGTTCTTTCCATGCGGAATCCGGGCACGGCGGAGTTCCGGAACCTGAGTCTGGCCGAACCGGACGGGGAGCTTCTGCCGAATCCCTCCTTCGGGAATATCGAGAACGGAATTCCGGACCGCTGGCAGATCCGCGGAGAAAAGACGGCGTTCCGGTTCACCCCGGAAGGAGCTGAAATCACGGCCGGACCGGGAAAATCGCCGATTCTGATCGCACCGAAACTGAATCTTGCTCCAGGCTGCGCGTATGTCGTTTCCTATTCGGTGCGCGTTTCCGGAAAATGCGAATTCCGCGCATATGCCGAAACCTATTTTACGGTGAACGGAACGCGTTCCAGCCGTTCGTTCGATTCCGCATGGAAAAAGGGTTCCGCGGAATGGAAAAAGTACTCTTTCCGCATCAATGCCCCGCAGAATTTTTCCGCATTCATCCTGGCTGCCGCCGTCAGAGGAAACGGCACGGCCTTCTTCAAAAACTTTTCCATTGTGCCCGCGGACGATGGAAAAATTCTCGGCGGAACACTTCAGATCAGGACGGGTTCTCCACTGAAAGACGGATTCTCCATCCGGGGAACCCCTGCCGGAGCGTCGGTATCCGTTCCGGGAATTCCCGTCACTCCGGGGGAACGCTATCAGCTTTCGTATTCCACTCTCGGAAAGGGGGCGTCGACGGATCAGACCGGGTTTCACCGGTTCCGCGTGATCGCCGTGTTCGGGAAGACGCAGCAGGCTGCGCCGTGGGACGACACCTGGACCACCGTGCCGCAGAACAAGTCGTTTTCCTTCACGGTTCCCCGGGATGCCTCCGCGGTCCGGCTGGATTTCCATGCCGTTCCGGGCGATGCGGTCGAATTCACAAACTTTTCGCTGGGGAAGAAGGCTCCGGAAAAGGCGCGTCCCTGCCGGATCGAACTGATTTCGCCGCGCTATCGGAATTCGATTTATTCCAGCATGCCGGAACGCACGATTGCCGGAACATTCTTCACGGAGTCCCAGACGGGGGATGCTGTTGTCACGCTCAGAAACAGAGAAAAAACATTTTCTCTCCGGAATCTGAAGATCAGCGGAGGGAAGACCGCATTCTCCTTTGACGCGGCCGGACTCCCTGCAGGAAAATACACGGTCGAGGCGAAATCGCCTTCCGGAAACTCCGAAACCGTGACTGTGACGAAACTTCCGCCGACGGCGGTTGAAGTCGTGCCCGATGAAAACAACAATTTCCGGATCAGCGGAAAACCGTTTTTCCCGATCATGTTCTGGGAACTGGCGTCCGGCGATGAAACGTATTCTTTCGCCGCGCGGAACGGAATCAATATGACCCGCGTTTCCCCCATTGACGAACGGGATGCGCTGAAGCGTCTTGAGCTGGCGGACAAATACGGGATCAAGCTCCTCTTTTCCACAGGATTCGCAAAAACGGATTCCGGAGAAGAGTTCCGGAAATGGACCGGCAGCATGGAAAGCATCCTTACCCCGCGCGTGCTTGCGCACAAGGCGCTGTTCGGATATTTTCTGGCGGATGAACCGTTCTGGTCCGGATTCCCTGTCACGGGACTGAAAAAATCGTATGAAAAACTCTGCGAACTCGACCCGTATCGCCCCGTGTGGATCAATTCCGCTCCACGCGGCACGTTCGGGGAACAGAAACCCTACATTGACTGCTGCGACATTACGGGCGTGGATATTTATCCCGTGCCTTCCCCGAACCAGCACTCCGGTCTGGAAGACAAGACCATGACTTCCGTCGGCAAATATTCCGAACGGCATTTCGAGTTCGGCGGCGGCCGCAAGCCTGTATTCATGTCGCTTCAGGGATTCGCATGGGAAACGCTCCGCGAAAAACAGAACGGGACTTATACCTACCCGACTCTCCGCGAATCCCGGTTCATGGCATTCGACGCCCTCACATGCCGCGCGAACGCCGTCAGCTGGTGGGGAACCCAGTACATTCACCGTCCGGAATTTTACGACACGCTGTTTCAGGTTTCCGGCGAGCTTTCCCCGCTTTCCGCCCTGTTCACGCGCGGGAAAAAGAGCGTTCCGGAGAGCGGTCCTTCCGACGGAATCCGCCGCGTCCTCTACACGGTCGACGGCAGGAATTATCTGGTTGCGCTGAATCCGACCGGCAAAAAAGTTTCCGCCGGATTCAGAATCCCCGGAATTTCGGGAACGGTCCGCGTCGAAGGCGAGAACCGGACTTTTTCCGCAGGAAAGAACGGCTTTGCCGATTCCTTTGAACCGTGGGACGTCCACGTCTATGCGTCCGCCCCGCTCCCGCCTCCGGTTTCCCCGATGCCTGTGAAAGGCGGAGCCCGGGGAGAAAGCCCGTTCCGGAAGATTGCCCTTTCAAGAGTGACGGCCGGGCCTTACCGCGGTTCTGCGAACTGGATCTGGGACTCTTCCCGGGTGAAAGTCCAGGGATCGGAAATCCTTGCCGCAAAAGTGCTGACCTTTGAACAGAAACCGGGGGAAGTCATCGTCAAGGCCGCCGCCGACGATTCGTTCACGCTCTATTTCAACGGGAAACAGGTGGGTTCCGGCGAAGGATATGCGTCCATGGGAGTCTTTGACGTTTCCGCCCTCGCACGGCAGGGGGAAAACCTGATCGTAATCGCAGGAAAGGATGCCGGAGTCCTGCCTTGCGGAATCCTGGCTGAAATCATTGCGGACGGCAAATCTTTTCCGT
>CAZHPP010000403.1:3872-4111 GCA_964534535.1 uncultured Victivallales bacterium
CGGATTCCAGCTGGAAGACGATTCCCGGCGCGGACGGTTCCAAGGTCAGATCCGAAATGCTGAAGGCATGGGCTCCCGCCATGGTCGTTGTGCCCTACGGTTCCGGCGCATGGGGGAAATCCGTCCGGGAAAAGACGCCCCGACGCATTCTCTGCAATTAAGTGGCCGTCGAGTCCGGAATTCCGGAAGCATGGAAAATGTCCCGGAATCGGCGATCCGGGACATTTTTCTGCGCGGCG
>CAZHPP010000404.1:0-4103 GCA_964534535.1 uncultured Victivallales bacterium
TCACCATGTTGCGGTCGCCCTTGCCGTTTCCTGCTATGTACCACATGGAGGCGAGCATGTAGGCGGGGTTGTGGGTGAGCACGGGCACGCGGGTGAGGGTGTCCATGTGGCAGGCGCCGTCGAGGAGATCCTTGAATTTGATTCCTGCGAGGGCGGCGGGAAGGTGTCCCACGATGCTGGTTTCGCTGGTTCTTCCGCCGATGGATTCGGCCATGGCGAAGATCTTGAGCCACTGGTTTTTGCGCGCGAATTCGTCAAGTTCGCTTCCGGGCATGGTGACGGCGCATGCGTGTTTGGAGAAGTCGACGCCGCATTTTGCATACCAGTCCATGCAGACTTTGAGGTTGTTTTTGGTTTCCTGGGTGCCGCCGGATTTGGAAATGCTTACGACGAGGGTGGTTTCGGGGCGGCAGACGGCCGCAGCGTCCGCGAATTCGGCGGTGTCGGTGTTGTCGAGGAAATAAATCTTGAGGTTTCCGCCGCGTTTCGAGCCGGAAAGTTCGTTCCAGTAGGGGCCGTTGACGGCCATCTGGAGGAGCTGCGGGCCGAGCGCAGAGCCGCCGATTCCGTTGATGATCGCGGATTCGAATTTTCTGCCCGCGGACCCTTTGATCTTTCCGGTGCGGAGCGCTTCGGCGAAGGCTTCGACTTCCTGATATTCTTCGGAACCGGTGTAGACGGTGCGGTCGGTGAAATGGGTGACCTTGCGGTGTTCGTCCGGGTTCTTGATTTCGCCCATTTCGATCTTCTGCATTTCTGCGTGGACCGCGGGGAAGCGCGCGTTCAGGGATTCAATGTCAGAATCCTGGAAATTCATTCCGGCAAAGTTGATCTGGAAGCCTGTCGTCCCGTCGACGAAGGTGTATTTGTGACAGCGGTCATACCATTCGCTCATGATCTGTTCTCCATGTTAGGCGTTGAGATGGTAATATACACCGTTTCAAATGCATTTCCAGCGGCGGGGAAAAACATATTCCCGGTTGACACGATGTGCTCGGACAACCAGCAAAAATCAAGGAGAAATCTCATGGCTGCTGAAAAGTCCGGGTTCAATATCACGGTTTCCTGCACGCAGGATGCTTCCATCATATTCAAATGCCGCGCGAAAAAGCGTCCGGGCGTGAAGCTCGGCGACAAGATCGACGTCACGACCGACCAGTCGAGCGGTGCAAAGGAGTTCGAACCGGCCTGTCTGGCCGAGGTCACGGACGGCCAGATCACGGTCCCTGACGATCCGGAACTGGAATCGAGAATTCTTGCGATTCTCGGCAAAAAAGGCACGATCACGTTCACAGGGAAGACCACGGGCGTGAAGGTCCAGTACGCGAACGCCTGGTTTGCCTCCTATACGCCGGAACAGTCCGGGATTGATGCCGCGCTTCCGACGGCCGTCATCACGATCCAGTCCGTCGGTGCGTTCCCGGCGTAAGACCATGGCTCCGGCGTCGAAGAACGATTTGTTCCGCGCCGATCCGGCCCTGCTTGAACCGTCGGACTTCACGCTTGCGGAAGGCGGAACGCTCCGCATCCGCGCGCTGAAGCCTTCGGAACGGGCCGACCTGCGGGGGCGTCCCGAGGGGGAGCGCATGATCCGCGCGCTGAAAACGGGAATCGTCGAGCCCGCGCTTTCCATGGATGAGGCGCGCGACTTTCTCGATTTCAATCCGTTCGAGGCTCTGCGCGTTTATCGGGCGATCCGGGCCAGGTCCGCCGGATACGATTCGGAGCGGCTGTCTGCCCGGTTCGATTCCGAAAACAGAAAATTCCTCCGCACTCTCGAAAAAATAGGAGAACTTGCAAGATGAACAATGCCATGAAATCGTCGCTTGTCCTCGAACTGGATACGACTCCGTTCGAACAGGCGTTGGACGCGGCAGAAGAAAAGGCTTCCGCGGTCGAACGGAAGAGCGTTCCCGCGGCGGCAGTTCCGGCCCGGACCGACGCTGCTGCCGCCGAACGGGTCGTGACGGAAAAGGAAATCCGGGAATCCGAGCGGGAACGGACCATTGTTTCGGAACGGGAATCTGCTCCGGAACGGGAAAGTCCTCCGCAGGAAACGGACCGGGAGGACAAAGACATTGTTTCCGGGGAGCGGACGGTCGAACTGCTTTCCCGGATTCTGGAACAGCTCCAGACGAATTCAGTGAAACTGGATTCTGCCGTCCGGGCGCTGGAAACGATGTCCGAAGACAACCCGGAACCCGTCGTGATCGAATCGGTGGCGGCGGTGTAAATTCAATTGGCTGTGTACGAAACGTTGACTGTTCTTTTCAGGGATTCGGGGGGCAGGGGGATGCTCCCAGGTCGACAGGTTGGCGAAAAAAAAGCTCGCGCAAAAAAATGAATTTTTTGCGCAGGGTGCAGGGCTCTTTGAGTCCTGCCGAGGGTTCAATGGGCAAGCAGCCCATTGGAAATGCCTTGACATCAGTCATCATGCAGGACAGAGCCATTCAATTCAGAAATCCACGCCTTTTTCCGCAAGTTTTCCCGCATTGAACGCATGCTTCACGCATTCGATGCGGGAGACGGTGTCGGAGACGGCGAGAAGTTTTTCGGGCGCGCGCCGCCCGGTGACCGCCACATGCAGTCCCGGATGGCGCGCGTTCAATTTTTTCAGGATCTCGTCAAGGTCGAGCCAGCCTTCGGCAAGCACGAGATTGAGCTCGTCGAGGATCAGCAGGCCGGGCGAATCAAGCAGTCCGCAGGCGCGGACCCAGCCCTTCTGCGCGGCGGTCCTGTGATCGGCCTTCTGCCAGGTGAAGCCCGCTCCGTACTGCTCGAACACCACTTCCGGGAACCGCGCGAAAAAACGTTTTTCCCCGGTGTCGCTTCCGGGTGTCTTCATGAACTGGATCACGGAAACGTGCATTCCCCAGCCGAGCGCGCGGCAGGCCATGCCGAACGCCGAGGTCGATTTTCCCTTGCCGTCGCCCGTGATGTTCAGAAGGAGTCCCATGCGGACGCCTCACTCCATGGAGGGCGTGGGTTCGGCGGAGGCGGCGGGGAGCACCAGCAGCCGTGCGCCGGAAAGCGCCAGCTGCTTCTGCGCCCAGCGGCGGAATTCGAGCATGGGCGCATTTCCGCCGTGAGCAAGACTGCCCTGGCGCGAACGGTTCAGGTGCGCTCCGGAACAGCAGAAAGCCGGACGGTAGTTCCGGATTGCGAGAATGTCGTCCTTCTGCAGATCGGCGAGATTCTGCCGGAGCCAGCTCTTGAGCGCGTTGACCGCGGCGCCGGATTCCAGGCAGGGAATGCCGGAAACCTTGCCGCGCGAGGAAACGGCAAGCGCCGATTCCGGCCAGTCGAACTTGGACATGTCGAACACGGATTTGTATTTTTTGCGGACCGCGCGCTTCTTTGCGGAAGAACGCTTCCAGGTGAGAATCCATTCGAAATGCCAGGGCCTGCCCTGAGGCGGGAGTTCGCCGTCGGCCTTCGGGCCGTTCCACTGGAACAGAATCCGTTCGAAGCGGAGTTCTCCGTCCTTCAGGGTCACGGTGTAGCGGGATGTGGCGGAAAGTTTTTCGCCGCGGTTCCAGCGCCAGAAGTCGGACCCGGTCGAAAGTTCGAGCATGGCGCCCGATTCGGCCTCGATCAGCAGGGAGAGCGGCGGAAATTCGGAATCGTAGACGACGCCCTGCTTTTTCCATTCGATTTTCGGGAGCGAGCATGCGTTCGGGGCGGGGACTCCGACCGCGCCCGCGCCGGAAATGCGGCCTTTCACCACGACGGCGCCGGCGTCGATCCGTTTCATCGGCATGGCCTGACGCATCACGAGGGCGGTTTCGACCGAAAGCATCCGGTCGTTCCGGAGCGTGAAGGCGCGTTCGATCCGCGGCTCGGTGCCGAAGGGAATCACGGAGGCGGCGTCGATCCGCGCTTCGATTCCGTCGCCGGAGAAGTGGAGCTTGCGTTTTTCCGGGAGCCCGGCACTTTCGGAAATGTCCTCGAACGAGAGCGGTTCCGTATGAAGCGCCAGTTCGGAATCCTCGCCGAGGGAAAAGGTGAAAAGACCCTTGTCGGGCGAATCGAATTCGATCTTCCAGCCGTCGCCGGTTCCGCGGACGGAGCCGGATTTCAGTTTTTCGATTTCAGCCATCAGC
>CAZHPP010000405.1:0-4101 GCA_964534535.1 uncultured Victivallales bacterium
GGAATATAGCACATCTTTTGCTAATTTCAAGCTCTATTTAGGGATAAGTTCTTAATCAATATTTTAATTTCATCGTTCCAGACAGCAAAGATCATAAAAACGGAGCCGGTTTTCATGTTGTTTGTCAGATGCGGAAGAATACGGAATATTTTCGTTTTCCTGTTTCTTCTTGTTTTTGAATTTACAGCATTGGAATGTCTTTGTGCTGCGGACAAGGTGCCGCACAGGCTCAGGGTCGGATTCTTCGAATTCGACGGATATCACATGATCGACTCCGAAGGCCGGCGCACCGGCTACGGATATGACATCCTCCAGCTGATGCGGCCCTATACCGGATGGGAATACGAATATGTGGGATATGACAAGGGGTGGCCGAACATGCTGCCCATGCTGGAAAATGGCGAAATCGACCTTCTCACCAGCGCAGTGAAGATTCCGGAGAAACTGAATAAATTTGATTTTTCCACTCTCCCGATCGGCTATTCCTCCGTTCTCATGACGGTGAAGGCCGGCTGTTCGAAATATCACCTCAACGACTTTTCCCACTGGAACGGAATGCGCGTGGGAATGCTGGAAAACAACAGCAAGAACAAACCGTTCGAGAATTTCGCCAGGGAGAAGGGGTTCACCTTCACTCCGGTCTATTTCACCCAGTCTTCCGTCCTCAGCAGAAGCCTCCAGACCGGGGAAGTGGACGCCGCGCTGACCGGAAGCCTGCGCCGGATCGGAAACGAATGGATCTATCTCCAGATGGACGTCCAGCCCTTCTACATCATCGTCAAGAAGGGCAACACCGAACTTCTGAAGCAGATCAACCAGGCGCTGGAATCCATGGCCCTGGATTACCCGGACATCCAGAGCGAACTTCACAAGCGGTATTATTCCAGCCGTTCGGACAGCCCGGAAAGCGTCCCGTTCACCGTGGCGGAACGGGAATATCTCCGCAGGATTCAGGCCGGGAAAAGGAAATTTACCGTTCTGGCCAATCCTGACCGTGCTCCGTTCTCCAGTTTCCAGAACGGCCGCTTCACCGGAATCATGAACGACATCCTGGATCTGGTTTCCGAACGGTCCGGGCTGATGTTCCAGGTTATGGAAACAAAGGACCGTGACGAATACAGAAGCAGACTGGCCTCCGGACGGGCCGACATCGTGCTGGACCTCAGGCACGATCACGACAATGCCGAAAAGTTCGGCTACATCATCACGGAACCGTATCTTTCGGGACTGATCTCCCGCCTGACCCTGAAATCGTTCTCCGGCAGGATCGAGACAGCGGCCGTGGTCCGCGGCTCGAACATGGAGAAGGCAGTCCGGTTCCGGCGCCGCACCAGCGAAACCAGCGAAAAACTGATCGAATGCGGGTCCACGCAGGAAGTGATTGATGCCGTGCGGAGCGGATCCGCCGATGCGGGGTATCTCTTCACCCGGACTTCCACGGAAATTTCGCTGAACGACCCGGCCGGGCTGTTCGTGGTCGAACCGATGCCGGGCGCCGTTGTCGATTTTTCCGTCGGCATCTCCGCCAAGGCGGATCCGATGCTGATCTCCGTCATTTCCAAAACGGTGAGAAACCTTTCCGGAGAAGACATTCAGCGGGTTCTTCTCTCCAGGACTCTCCGGCATCCGCCCCGCCTGACCTTCCGGGCATGGCTCAATGAACACCAGATCCTCGCGGTGACGCTTCTTTCCGTGCTGGTCCTGCTCACCGGAAGCGCGCTGGTCCTGATCTTCTTCCTGCACCGCAGGGCGCTGATCCAGAAGAGTCTGGCGCTGGAAGCCGGACGCAGGGCGCAGGAAACAGCCGAATGGCTGCGCCTGACCCTGAACGCCATCGGCGACGGCGTGATCACGACGGATTCCGCGGGCAATGTGACCATGATCAACCCGGCAGGCGAACGCCTTCTCGAATACGGCTCAAAAGAATTCTGCGGCCATCCGCACGATGAAATTTTCCGGATCGTGAAGTCCGGCAGCAATGAAAAATTGGTTTCGCCGATCGAGCAGGCAATCCGGACCGGCAGGATCCAGACCCTCTCCAATCACACGGTGCTGATCTCCCGAAGCGGGAAGCGCTATTACATTTCCGACAGCGCGGCTCCGATTTTCAACCGCGCAGGGAAGAATATCGGCGCAATTCTGGTTTTCCGCGATGAAACAGAAGCCTATCTCCGCCGCGAAAATCTGAAGACCATGCTCGCTCAGCTGGAAGCCGGCGCCGAAATGACGAATTCCGCCACGTTCCAGCTGGAAATGCCGAGCCTGAAGCTTTCCGGCTCGAAACTCCTTCCGAAATTCTGGGCGATCGACGACGGCCATGCACGGCTCACGAAGGATTTCGTATTTCCGGAGGACGCGCCCCGCGTCAAGGCCGCATGGGAAAGCATCTTCCCCGGTTCCGAAAACCGCCTGTCGATCGAATACCGCGCCACGCTGGACGGAACTCTCCACAGCTACCGCCTGAACTCCTATGTCAGCAGCCGGCGGCCTGACCGCGTGATCCTGGTCGGCGTGGTCCAGGACATCACCAAGATGCGTGAGGATGAACGGATGCTCAAGGACGCCCAGAACATCTGGGCGCTCGTCATCAATTCCATCCCGGGAGTCTTTTATGCAAAGGACCCCGCCCACGATTACCGGATCGTCCTCTGCAACAAGGCATGCGCCCAGTTTTTCGGAAGACCTCCCGAACAGGTCATGGGACATACGGAAACGGAGCTTTACGGCGAGTGGGGATTCCCCGCCGCCCTCCGCGACAACGACCGCAATGCGATGGAATCTCCGGAAGGAATCGAGATTTCGGAAACCGTTACGGACACCAGTGGCCGTGAACGGATTTACCACACCATCAAGAAGCCCTTCAAGCTCGCGGAAGGAAACACGCTCCTGCTGGGAATGTCCACGGACATCACGGAGCTCACGCACCGCATTGCAACAGAGAAAATCTATAACCGCATCCTCGCCAAGATCATTGTGGAACCGGACTTCGGAAAAATTCAGGATTTCATCGCCGAAAATCTCAAGAGTCAGATGAAGAGCGACCGCGTGATGCTTGCGAAATGCAACGAATTCGGGCTCCTGCGTCTGGAAAAGGAATGGAAGGCCCCGGACGCCCGCTCCATCCGCGACGCCGGAATCGAACAGCACTACAAACTCTGGGACGACAATATCGAGGTCATGCGCCGGAACCAGATTCTCAAGATCTCGAATCTGAAGTCGAACTCGCTCACCAGCAGTCTGAAACTTGATCCCAAGTACAAGACGATCTCCCTGATTGTTTCCCCGATCTTCGTGAAAGAGGAACTCTGGGGTGCGCTCTTTGTCTCCTATTCCTCCTGCACGCATGAATTCACGGACGCCGACGAAAGCCTGATGCGCTCCTGCTGCAGCACGATCGCCTTTGCCCTGATCCGCGACTTCCAGAACCGGAGAATCGAAGAGTCCGACTTTGAAAAGCAGATGATTCTGGACAATATCCGGATCGCCGTCTGGCTCCACCGCGGCAACGGCGAACTGATCCGGACCAACCCCGCGGCCGCCGAAATGATCGGAGTCCCCGGCAGTGATCTCACGACGGAAAAACACAACCGCTTCTTCGAGTCGGACCTTCCCGCCGGAGTCAGGAGCCCGCTGGCCGCCGCAATCGAGACGCGCAAGTCCGTCCGGCTGGAAATCAAAAAGCACGGACACGACTATCTCGTCAGCGCGGACCCCATTTCCGATTCTTCCGGGAAACTCGCCTATGTGATCAAGAGCGCCATCGACGTGACGGACATGAACAAGCTCCTCGAAAGACAGAACATCGTGAGCGCCTGTCTTGAATCCTTCTTCCGCGAAAGCGGACTCGAGGCCGCCCTTTCCGCAGTCGGACGCCGGATCTGCGAATACATGCATGCCGCCAGCGTCATCATCTTCCAGTTCGACGAACAGGCGCAGACGAGGGAGGTCAGGTTCAAATATTCCGCGGATGGTTCGCCGTCCCGCCTGAAAGGGGTCCGTTCTTCCTTCCGCCCGGATGAACTGTGGCACAGGAATCTCCAGGAAGGGAAACTGATCATCGTCCCTGACTCCGACTCGGCCGAAGGACGGAAAATTCTCGGG
>CAZHPP010000406.1:0-4089 GCA_964534535.1 uncultured Victivallales bacterium
CGCGGTTCCCGGAAGGGGAATGCGGCGCGGAAATGCCGTGCGGAGAACTCTTACTTTCCCCACAGGATGGAGAAGTCGGCAAACCACCAGTAGATCGCGATCACGATCACAAGCAGGACGGCGGAAGCGGCGGGAGCGCCCTTCCATGCGGTCATGTCCGTGAGCTTCGCATCGACGGGGACGTATGCGGTCTTCTGGGGGCAGAGCTTTCCGAGCAGGAGCATCATGCCGATCAGGACCGCGAACACGATCGCCACGAAATAGTACTGGTTCATGACCTTGAGCACATGCGAGAAGGGCGGGACGAAATATCCGAGCGAAATCAGCACGATTCCGCCCCAGAGTCCCAGCTGGGCTGCGGCCGGCGGAACCCGCCGCGTGAACATTCCGACCGCCACGACCGCCAGAATCGGGATGAAGTAGATCGCGTTCATCGTCTGGAGATAGTTGAAGATTCCGCCCGCCTTCACGAGGAGCGGCGCGGCGAAAATGCAGACGACCGTCATGGCGAGCCCGAACCAGCGTCCGACGGAGACGATCTGCCGGTCGGTGGGCTTCTTCACGAGCTTCGGATAGATTCCGAGGCTGAACATGGTGCATGTGCTGTTCAGCGCCGAATTGAAGCTGGAAAGGATTGCGCCCATCAGCACGGCCGCGAAGAAGCCGATCAGCGGCTTCGGCAGGACGAACGAGACGAGCGCGCCGTATGCCTTGTCGCTCGAAGGCACACTGATCATGTGGAATTTCTGGGAGGCCATCACGAAGGCGATCAGCCCCGGCAGCACGAGGTAGAGCGGCCCGATCAGCTTGAGGAGTCCGGTGAGCAGCACGCCCTTCTGTCCTTCGGCGAGCGACTTTGCGCCGAACGTGCGCTGGATGATCTGCTGGTTCGTGCACCAGTAGAACACGTTGATGAAGAGGATTCCGGTGAAGAGTCCGAAGAAGGGCACTTCGGAATCGGAAGCGCCGATGGAGTTGAGGCGTCCGGCCTTTCCGGCCTCGGTCATGAACTCGGAAACGCCGGTCCCGAAGTCGCCGTTCCCGAGCGCGAGGAATGCAAACGCGGTAATCATGAATCCGCCGATCAGCAGTCCGATCCCGTTCAGGGTGTCGGAGACTGCGCAGGTGTCGAGCCCGCCCCAGAGGGCGTAAAGCGATCCGATCGCCGCCACCAGCACCACGACCGCGAACAGCTGCCAGTATTCGGACGTGATCCCGATCGAGACGAGCCATTTTTCCATGCCGAGGATTCCGATCATGCCCTGGGCGCCGGTGTAGAGGATGATCGGGAGCAGGATCAGAGCGTATGCGGCCAGAAAGATGATGTTGCAGGAAAGTTCGGCTCCTGAATCGAACCGCAGCTGGAGATACTGCGGCACGGTCGTGATTCCGGAGCGCAGGAAGATCGGCAGGAAGACGAGGGCCATCAGCACGAGCGCGATGACGGCCACGACTTCCCACGCCATGACGGAAAGGCCGCTTGAAAAGGCGCTTCCGTTGAGGCCGACCATCTGTTCCGTGGAAAGGTTCGTCAGGAGCAGCGAGCCCGCGATGAACGGAAAGGTGAGGGAGCGCCCGGCGAGAAAGAATCCGTCCTTGGATTCGTGTTCCTTTTTCCGGGTGATGAGCCATGTCCCCAGGGCGACGAGGCCGGTGAATGCGAGAAACGATGCGATGGTGATGAACATGACGGTCTCCTCCTCTTTCTTCTCATTGATTATCGGCTATTATACCGCCGGATTCCGGAAATGCAAGTCCGCTGATCCCGCCTTCCGGAGACCGCCGGAGGTGATTCCATCGGGAAAACTGTCCCGGCGCTGCCGCGGCCGTCCATGCTGCGCCGGACCGGAGGATCATTTTCCGGATTTTTTTGCGTTTTCTGCGCTTCTGGCGGAAAATTTATTCCGGTAGGCGCGCGGCGAAAGTCCGTAGAGCTTCTTGAACGTCTTGGAAAGATGGAACGGATCGTTCACATAGATGGCATCGGCGATTTCCGCCAGAGTCAGGGTGGTGTCCCGCAGCAGTTCGGCCGCATAGTCGTAACGCTGATGCATCAGATATTGGTGCGGAGTCATGTCTGTTTCTGCGAAGAAATGGCGGTTCAGGGTGTGTTTGCTGTTGTAGCCGGTGAGTTCCATCATCCGCCTGATTGTCAGGGGAACCCTGTAAAAATTCTGAATGATTCCGCACAGTCTGGAAACGGAAAATCTGCTCTGTCTGCGGCTGACCAGCGCTTCGGCCGGAAGACGGCTCAGCGCGTATGCGGCTATTGTCATGGCGAACAGGCACATGGCGTCAATATTCTTTTCTGTGCGGCTTTTTTTATATTGCTCGATCAGTTCCCGGATGACAGGGGTGATCTCCACGGTCAGAAGCGATGTGTCTTCCGGCCCGGAAAACGGCGGGATCATGAAGTGGATGATCAGCTGATGCAGAGTCGAGTTCAGATAGGTGCCGAATGGAACATTCGGAGGAATCAGATAGAGATTTCCCGGGACCAGGTCGATTTTCTGTCCATGGCACAGGATCCCGGCTCCCAGTCTGTCCAGACTGTAGAGCCTCCAGAACGGGGCCGAGAGGTCGCGGTAATTCCAGTGCTTGTCAAGAAGGGTGGAATAATCCGTGTCGATGAGCCTGAAATCAAGGAAAGACAGATGACGGACGGCCTTTTTATTCATGTATTTGTCCTTTTTTCACATGTTCCAAAGCTTGATTTTGAGATTTCCAGAATATCTATTAGGATGTGTTGACCATACTATATCACACGGCAGAGTCAAATTCAAAAGTTTTATGCCGGAGAATGAAAGACGGAAGAAGCGGTCTGCATTCCCGGCGCCGGGGGGGCTTCCGGCAATGGCTGCGGACCCCGGCTGCTGGACTGAAATCCAGAAGGAGGCTTGGAAAGATGTCAGCACAGCGCGGCAGGATCACCAATATCAATGTATTTCAAACGAAAGGGAAACGGAAGATGAGAAACAGACAATTCACGCTTGTGGAACTCCTGGTCGTGATCGCGATCATCGCGATTCTGGCGGGCATGCTTCTGCCTGCACTGAACAGTGCGAGAAGACATGCAGGAGCGGTTTCCTGCCTCAGCAACATCAAACAGCTGGGAACTGCCGTCAGCAATTACACGCTGGACAACAACGATTACTTCATGCTTCATCCCGTTCCAGCCATCTACAACAACAATAAACTGTTCGCCTCCCTGGGACCCTATCTGACGAACAGAAGCGGAGGGCAGATATACACCGGCAGGGCGGGCGATCGTCCAAACTGGACGACGGGGGTGCTCTCCTGCCCCGTTTCCCTGAATAAATGGTCGTTCGAAGGCAGCTACGGATGGAACCAGCGCTGCACCTCCAGCCCGCCGGAAACGACTCCCGGCTGGCCCAACGGTTCCCTGCCCAAGCTTTCCAAGGCGGTCTCCGCTTTGAAAGAATCGTTCCTGATCGCCGACGTGTACGCGGGACAGAATCTGTACTCCGGGAACAAGAACACCACCATCGCAAGCCCGTATTATCCATTGCGTCTGCGCCATGGAAGCGGCGGGAAATATCCGCTTCCGGCGGGTGCGCTGGAGCCGCATCTCGGCGATTCGGTCAATATCCTGACCGTCGACTTTTCCGCTCATGTGTACAGAGTCCCGGCAGACAAGACAGTGGGGTGGCTCATGGGGCTTCGGTAACGGATCTTTTCTTTCCTTCCATGCAGCGAATCAACAACACAGGAGTATTATTCTCATGTCCATTTTCCGTAACACCATCTGCGGATTGATGATCCTGGCGGCTTCTGGCGTGCCGGGCGGTGAAGACGCAGGGACCCCCGTTCAGCAGAAATCCATGCGGGAAGCCGTAAATCTGCTGGAAAACGGAGGGTTCGAACAGCCGCTCAGGAACAATCTGTGGGGCAGCACGTTCGGAGCCGGTCCCGGCAAGGCCGGACGGGTCTCCGGAACCGAAGACGGCGTCATTCCGTTCGAAGGAAACTTCTGCTACCGTCTTTTCAAGGAACGCGGACCGGGCGGATCCCATCTGCAGGGAACCGCTCCGCTCGGAGACGCGCGGAAAATTCAATTCTCGTTCCGCT
>CAZHPP010000407.1:0-4079 GCA_964534535.1 uncultured Victivallales bacterium
CGCGCGTGGTGTTCGGACTGGCCGATCCGCGGAGCGGGTGCGCCGGATCGGCGCTCGACGTGACCGGGTTTCCCGGAATGCTTCACAACGTGATTTCCTCCGGCGGCGTGCTCGAAAACGAATGCCGCGATCTCATTCAGAATTTCTTCCGGAAAGTCAGGAGTGGCGACAAATGAACGGAAAAACACGGTTTGCTTTCGCGGTTCTCGGACTTGCGCTGACCCTCGGCGCGGAAGAACCGGCCCCGCAGCAGAAGACTCCCGCCCCCCAGAAGGCGGAAGCCGGCGCCAAAAACGCAAAGAAGGCCAAGGACGATCCCTATCAGGAACTCGCGGCCTTCATGAAGGTCCTGCAGATCGTCCGCGAAAAATATGTCGACGACGACCGGGTCTCCTACCAGTCTCTTCTGCGCGGCGCCATGCGCGGCATGATGCATTCGCTCGACCCCTTCAGCAACTACGAGGAGCCGAACGAGTTCAAGTCCACCATGGAGGATTCGCGCGGGACTTTCCCCGGAATCGGAATCATTGTGACCGACCGGAACGGACTGCTTGAGGTCGTTTCCGTGATCCACGGCGGACCGGCGGACAAGGCCGGGCTCGTTCCCGGCGACGCCATTCTGGAAGTCGACGGCACCGCTCTGCGCGGAAAATCCATGCGCGACGCCGTCCGGATGCTCAAGGGCCCCGCCGGTTCCAAAGTCATGGTCAGGATTTACCGCAGGAACGGCGACGTCAAGAAAGATTTCACGATCGAACGCGCCGAAATCGTCCAGCACTCCGTTCTGAATGCCGGGCTGGTCGACGGAAAGATCGGCTACTTCCGGATCACAAACTTCACCGCGACCACCGCGGCGGATATGGATGCGTTCTTCCGGAAATACGCTCAGGGCAAACTCGACGGGCTGATCATCGACGTGCGGAACAATCCGGGCGGACTCCTGACGTCCGCGCTGGCGGTCTGCAGCCGCTTCCTCGAACGGGACAAGCTGGTCGTCTCCATTGAGGGACGCGCCGAAAAACCGCAGAAACTTTACGCGGTTGACTGTCCGAAAGATCTGGAAACGCCGCTCGTGATCCTGGTCAACGGCAACTCCGCCAGCGCCGCGGAAATTTTCGCCGGATGCATGAAGGATTACCGGCGCGGCGTGGTGCTCGGCTCGAAGACGTTCGGAAAGGGGTCCGTCCAGACCCTTCTTCCGCTCCCGGATCAGGGCGGGCTCCGCATCACGACGGCAAAATATTATACGCCCAGCCGCCGCGTGATCCACGGCAACGGAATCGAGCCGGATATTGCCGCGCCGCTTTCCCCCATGGCCGAAATCGAGATTGCGCGCACGCTGGAAGTCCTGGGCGAAAAGGTGCCCGATCCGCGCCGCGATCCCCAGCTTCAGCGCGCCATCGAAATCGTCAAGGGAATTCACATCTTCCAGTCCGGAAAGAAATAAAAGGTCCTGCGTCCTGTGCAAAAAAATCCGCCGCCGATGCGCGCGGAGAGAAAAGCGCATGCGGCGGCGGATTCGGATTCGGAACTTCACGCAACGGCGATTCTGTGCACCTGAGCGTGTTCGGATTTCGGCAGAGTCAGAGTCAGGACGCCGTCCTGCGTCCTGGCCGTGATCTTTCCGACTTCCACGGAATCGGCCAGTTCAAACGAACGGCGGAACATGACCGGCATGCCGTCCCGCGTCAGGGAGCTCTTCGCTTCGACCGTCAGGATGGAATCGCGGACTTCCACGTTCACGGATTTCGAATTTGCGCCGGGGACTTCAAAGGTGACGACGGCCTTGCCGGCCTCTTCCAGAATGTCGGCGGAAGGAACAATTTCCGCGTATTCGGGTTCCCGTTTCGTGACTTCGGCTTTTGAATGACTGACCATTGGACTGTCCTCCTGTGTTTTGTTATTGAACTGTGATGACTCTGGAGACGGTTTTCTTCGATTCGGCACGCGGGATGGAAATTTCCAGCACGCCGTCGGTGTATTTCGCCTTGGCTTCGCCGCTCTTCACTTCGACCGGCAGACGCACGCTTTCCTGATATTCCTCATAGGAGCGTTCGCGGCGGGTGTAATGCTTCTTCCCGTTTGTTTCCGGTTCGGAGCGTTTTGCGACTTTCACGGAAAGGAAATCGTTCGAGGTCTCGATTTCAAAGTCGGACGCCTTGCATCCGGCGAACGGCATCCTGACGGATACGTCCTTGTCGTTGACCTTCACGCTGAGCTTGGACGCGGGGAACATGCTGTTCCAGCGCGCGGGAAACTCCGGAAATCCGCTGAACATGCTGTTCATGAGGTCTGCCATCGACGCTGCCGCGGGGAACATTTCCCGTTCATTGTTCTTTGCGATCATCATTCCCATAACACACCTCCGTTGTTTGGTTTTCTGATTGTGCTGACAATTATGATATAGCACGAACCGTGCCAACGGAGAGAGAACACAGCGGAGGAAGCTGTGTTCTGTTGGGAATGTGTCATAATGACGCAACCTTATGTCGCAGTGACAGCTGTGACATAAAGGAACGCTTCAGAGCTGGAAGACCTGCCCGTCGTGCGCGCGTTCGAATCCGCGTTCTGCGGCGAGTTTTTCACACGCCTCTTCGCTTTCCGGCCAGAGGGTCCTTGCCATGTGGTCGAGAACGATGCGGGTTTCCGGCACAATCACGTGCATGTTCCGGAGCGTGAGCGCCATGTGGGAAATCATGTCCAGGTCGTTGTGCTCGAAGATGCGGAAGTCGCCGCCGTTCACGACGGTGGCGTCCCACAGAATCATGGAGAGCTTTTTTTCGCCGATGATCTGTCGCGCGGGATGGGTCATCCAGGCGCCGTCGAGGGCGTAAAGGAACCAGCCGCCGGGAGTATTGAAAAGATAATGGACGGGGATTTCGTGCGGGTCGTCGAGCGGATGGTTCGCCGGAAGGACCGTGACGTTCAGGCCTTTGCCGAGATCGAATTCCTTTCCGGGGACGGCGGGACACGGCAGGAAGTTTTCCGTTTCATCCAGCAGGGCCTTGAGGGCCTGGACGGATGCGATGACCGTGAGCTGTTTCGCATCGGGGCCGCGGGAGGCGATCAGCGATGCAATGTCCTTCGGGACGAAATGATCGCTGTGCGAATGGGTGATCAGAAGGAAGTCGATGCCGTTCCGGCGGATGCGGAAGCGGTCGAGCGCGCGGAGCGCGGAGGTCCCGCAGTCGATGAGGATTCTATGGTCGACGAGGGTGCATGTGCTCCCGCGGATTCCGGGTTCGCCGTAGCGGGACCAGTCGTAATCGGCGGCGCCTGTGCCGAGAGTGCGGATCTGAATCTGTCTCATGATTTATCTCCCAAGTGTGATTTTGTCGATTTTTGAAAGGGTCCTTCCCAGGAAGCGTTCCGCGTGGGAATGGAATTCGGAAGGCAGGTCGGTCACGAAGAACCCGTGATGGGCGGGCTTGCCCTTTGCGGCGGACATGGCGTGGAGGGAAAGATATTTCGCCACATAGTCGGCGCAGGCGGAGGCGCTGTCGATGATGCGGCATTTCCCCTCGAAATAGGAGTCGAAGGTCTTCCGGAAGAGGGGATAGTGCGTGCATCCGAGCAGCAGGGCGTCCGGCGGATTCCGGCGGATTCCGGAAAGATAGAGGTCGAGCACCTGCTCGACGAGCGGGCCGGAGGTGATGCCCTCTTCGGCGAGCGGGACGAGGAGCGGGCAGGAAATGCTGTCGACGATGAGGGAGTGGTCGACGGCGTGGATTCCGCGGCGGTAGGCGTCGCTGTTGATGGTGGCGCGGGTGCCGATGACGGTGATGCGTTTTGCGCCGGAGGCGATTGCGGCGGCGATTCCGGCCTCGAGCACGCCGAGAACGGGCAGGTCGCCGCAGTGTTTCTTGAGGAAGGGCATGGCCACGGCGGAGACGGTGTTGCAGGCGACCACGATCATCTTGACGCCGCGCCCGGTCAGGAAATCGGCGTCCTGGCGCGCGAATTCGAGCAGGACTTCGGTGGATTTGTCGCCGTAGGGGACCCGTGCGGTGTCGCCGAGATAGACGAGGTCCTCGTCGGGGATCTTTTCCATGATTCTGGAAACGACGGTGAGTCCGCCG
>CAZHPP010000408.1:0-4072 GCA_964534535.1 uncultured Victivallales bacterium
CAACGACACCGGATTCGTGCTTCCGGAACATGAAAAGATGTACACGGCGAATCCTACGGGCGTTTCATGGCGCGTGAAACAATTCCTTGAAGGGCTGGGGATTCAAACCACCCGCACTCCGGAAGGACGCACCCGAGCCGTTTCCGTGAAAGACCTTCATTCCTGCCGGCACACCTTCTGCTATTATGCCGGGCTGCGGGGAATTCCGCTGATTGTGGTACAGTCGATTGTGGGGCACATGACGCCGGAGATGACAAAGCATTACAGCGCGCACGCCACACTGGAAGAGAAACGGCGCAATATGGCGCTGATGTCGAATTTCATGGGAACGGACGCACAGGCCTTGCCGCCGCCGGACTCCGAGCCGGAGCGCGCCGAACTGATTCATCTTGCGGAAACGATTCCGGTCGGGAGAATTCCCGAAGCACTGGCGTTTCTGAAAAAACTTGTCTGAAAGACTTGACAGATTATATCATCCGTGTTATAATATCAGGGAAAGGATCAAACAGGAAAATGACGTCCCGGAAAAGATATGTCGAACTGTCCGCCGTGACGGAATTCATGGTTCGGCAGGCAGATGCGGTGAACATCGAATACGCAGAAATCGTGGGAAAGCTCGAAGCGGCAGGGATGCTTGAAATGCCGTTCGCCGAAAAGATTCAGGGCAAGAATCTGTTTGCGATGCGCGTAATTCACGCCGGGAACGTCCGGATATTTTACGTCTACGGAACGGGCGATTCCGTCTTCGGGATTCACGCATACGAGAAAAAGACGCGGTCTATCCCGGAACACGAAATGAAGAGAGCAGTAAAAATTCTGAAGGCCATGCGGCAGGAAGGACTTGTAAAATGAAACTCAAAGAAGAACTTGAAAACCTGAAGACAAATCTTGACAGCGTACACACGGAACAGAGCGCGAAACGCAAAGCGTTCCTTGAGCGTCCCGACCTGCAGAAAACACGTCTTGCCGTGCTGGCGGAAATGAATTTTGCCGAACAGCTTTGCAAGGCGCGGAAGGAATCGCGTCTTACGCAGGCCGAACTTGCAAAGCGGATGCGCGTTCCGCAGGCATCTGTGGCGCGGATAGAATCCGGAAAGCTGAATCTCACGATCCGGACGGTCATTCGCTATGCCGAGGCCTGCGGCAAGCGTATCGCCCTGCTCTGATTCCATTGTCCGGGAGAGTGTAAAAATGAAAAAGACCGGAAACAAACTTGAACAGGAACTCAGCGCCTTCATGGAAAACCTTGATGCGGAGCGCGAAAAGCAGCAGAAGGCGCGTGATGCCTATCTGAATGACCCGGCCAGTACGGAACGTCTTGCAGGGGCGCGCGAACGCATGAAGGTGGCCGAACTGCTTTACCGGGCGCGCACCGATGCGAAACTTTCGCAGAAGCAGATCGCCGAAAAAATGGACGTTTCCCAGCCGCCTGCTGCCCGTCTTGAACGCTGAAGGGGAAACATCTCCATTGACACCGTTTTCCGCTATGTTTCCGCCTGCGGACGGCAGTTCCGGTTTACCCTGTTCTGATCCCTCTCCCGATGCCGTTCCGCTCTGACTGGCCTCTCCTGCCATCGTCATGAAATCGGCATGCCGGCCAACATTCTTTTACCGAATTCATACGCCTCTTCATGGTATCCGTGAAGAGGCTTTTTTTGCCTCATTTTTATACTCATGGCCATGCGTGGTTTTTTAAAGTCCGCAGTTTCTCATTCGCAATTCCGCGAGGGGTAACGGTTCGCTCGACAGCCCGAAGCATTCTGCAGAGGGAGTCGGCGGCCAAAAAGAAGGAATTGCGACATGGAAATCGCAAAAGGTATCAATCAGGTGGTCGTTGAGACCGCAGCAAGAGTGCTTCAGCCGTTCGTGCCGGAGCTGAACGGAAAAGTCCTCATGGACGCTCTCAAGGCGTATGGCAGTGTTCCGGAGGAAAAACCTGTGGCCGAGAAGGCTATCTCCCGCAAGGAAGCGGCGAAACTGCTGGGCGTCTCGCTGAACAGCGTGAACCGCTATGTCAAGCAGGGGCGGCTTTCGGCGAAAAAGATCAGCAGGCGCCTTGTCCGAATCGATCCGCAGAGCATCCGCAGCATGCTGAATTTCAACCATGAGGAGGCCTGACCATGACTCAAAACGAATATGGTCTGTTCCACAAGCGCCTGAAAACTCTTGGAGCCCGGGCGGTCGAACTGATCCCTCAGGCAATGCCGCCGAAAGGAAAGCCTTTCATCGTGGTGTGCTATCCGGGAGAAGGTGTTCCGGCTGACGGATCGAAGGCGGGGATCGTCTTTGTCGGCGGCAATCCGTTCACGTTCGGGAATGTCGGCGCGATGCTGAAGCACATCGAAGCCGTGGACGGCGCTGTGGTGTTCAGAAATGAGCGCGGCATCGTCATGGCTGCCTGCAATGTGCCTGTCCCCGACAGCGGACACTGCGGTCATTGCGATCATTGTGGACACTGCGGTCATTGCGGTCACTGCAAACACGGGAGGGACGCCGAATGAGTGCTTCTGAAGCGTCATCTCTCAAAAAAGAAACACCCCCGGTGATCAGGCCGGGGGCATTCTTACACACTTACGATCCAAACAAAATATATTTCGGTTTTTCGAAATGTCAAGGTGGGATCAAAAATAATTTCGGGTTGGCCGGAAAGTACAGGGAACGTCTTGCGGCGCTTCCTCAGCGGGGCGGCGGGTTGAACACCGCGCTCATCGGCGTGTGCGATATTGCGGTCAAGGCCGGGATTCCCGATCCCGAGTTGGAATCCGATCTGAGAGCCTCAGGCCGCGCATTCAGACCCGGCGAAATCGAAAGAGCCATCCAGCGTGCACACAGGTTCGTGCATGGGGGTTCCCCTTCCGCCGGCCGCCGCGCAGTGGCGGAGACTCCCGGGTGCAGGCTGGGGATCCTCTTGCGGAACAAAGATGTGGATTCCAAGTCCGCCGACTTGCAGAAGAGGCTTATCGCGCGGGGCGGCGGAAGCATCGATCCGTTCGGCGCTGACCTTTGGGAGGCCTCCAATCCGCACCCCGGGGCTTTTCCTCCCATCAAGGCCATGCCCGGATCGGAGTGCTGCGCCGATATGCATACGTTTTTGTCGCTCTTCAGGCCGGACGACTTTCTCTACATCGGTTCCGAGATGCTTGGCAAGGCCGGCCAGCGGGAGCATATACAGACTGCGGATCAGTGGGAAACCTTCTTTGCGGGGGAACTGGATTCCATCTGCCGTGACGGCGATCCCGAGCGGCAGAGGAACAGGCTCACATGGCTTGGCAGCAACTATTCCCATGTGATTCCCAATCCGCTCACGGGAAAACCCGATGAGAACGGAAGTTATCGTTCCGAGGCCTGCGTCCGGGAATACCGTTTCGTGATCGCCGAAATCGATCATGACCCATTCTCCCTGGATGCGGCCGGGAACCCTCTTCCCATGCCGCTCGGGAAACAGATCGCTCTGATTTGCGGTCTCGGGCTTCCCGTGGCGGCGCTCACCTATTCCGGCGGAAAGTCCGTCCACGCCCTTGTCGATGTGGCGAAACTCAACGGCGGTCGTCCGGTCAGGGATGCGGAGTCATGGAACGCCGTGGTCAAGAGGAATCTCTTCGGACAGCTGGCTCCGCTGGGATTCGATCCAGCCATGAGCCGTCCGGGACAGCTTTCGCGTCTTCCCGGCGTATGGCGTTCTGACAAGGGCAGGTTCCAATCGCTTCTCTACATCAACTGGAAGAGGACGCCGATATGCCTGAACTGAACGATCCTGAAAACTTGAACGCCGTTCCGGACACTGTCCCGCACGGCAAGCCGAACGCCGACCCGAACGACAAAACGAACTCCGCTGAACACGCCGTTCCGGACACCGATCCGGACGCCAAAGCGGGCGAACAGAACCAAGACAAAAAGGAAATTCTCAATATGATTGAACAGAGCGCAAACAGACAGGGCGGTAAGGAAGCCGCCCCCGCAGTCACCGAAAACGATCCCATTCCTCTCGACACTCCGGTTGAATATCCGGCTGGGAAACATGAAGAATATGACCCCGGACATCAGATTGTGCCGGAGCAGAAAACTCCGCAGG
>CAZHPP010000409.1:0-4031 GCA_964534535.1 uncultured Victivallales bacterium
AGAGTGTCCGAAACATGATAGCTTCCGCAGGGAATTTCCAGATAACGCAAATGCTGTTTCCCCATGTCCTCAAAAATATGACGGAAAGCCTCCGTGTCATCGTTGCCTTTGCTGTATTTTGAAATGTATTCGCGCAGATCAGCCTGTTTCTGCGGCCCCGCGGAAAGCATGAAGGAACACATTCCAAGAATCAGACAGAATGCGTAAACTGTTTTTCCCAGTGCAGAATCAGATCCGTTCAACGTACTGTTCATGACATTTTTCCCTGTTCTGAATCCGCTGGCGTCCATGGCGGACTTTTCTCCCGGATTCATTTTCTCTGTTTCCCGGCCGGACGGATTCCGGCCGATGAAGAATTTTAAGATTTTTCGTTCCGAAATGCTCATCTGCCGTCCCTCACCGCAGGACGGATTACTGCAATCCTCCGTAACAATAGGTCTTTTTCCATTCACTGTAGCTCCATGGCTCATTGCGGTATGCCGTGCTCCCCACATAATTGTAATAATTAACCGAACCTGCATGCCCGTCGACAAAAAGAGTATTCGTGTCATTCCCTTTGTGGAACAGTCCGGGAGACCATTGCTGATTCATTCCTTCATAGGAGGTGACGGGATACTGCGCGATACCGGCGCCGCCTGAATAATTCCGATATTCCGCACAATACATTATCCTGCTCGGCCTGGAAAGCTTTGTAGTCCTCAGACCGGAAACTCCGGCGGCGAATGAGGTGCTGTCTGCATTATACACCATGCGGGTAATCCCGTAACTTCCGCAGGACCAGTACAAGGGAGAGTTTCTCCATTTGGGATACAGACTGAGATGACTCGGACAACGGAAAATCTTCATATATTTAATATAGTATGTGGCTGATCCGAAATCGATATCGCCGTTGAGGTTCATGGCCAGCACAGCGTTCCATGCATATTGCTGCAGGGACTTCTTCAGACAAAATGGCACGGCAAAGCCGCCGCTGGCGGATTGATAGGTTGCAGAGGACAACCCGATCTGTTTCAGGTTGCTGGTGCATGCTATCTTGTGAGCCGCTTCCCGTGCTTTGCTTAAAGCGGGCAGAAGCATTCCCGCGAGCATCGCGATGATCGTTATGACGACCAGGAGCTCTACCAGTGTAAAATTTCCTCGGCATTCACAGGCGGGAACAGTTTTTTTCATCAGACTTTTATAGGACATGTGATTCCCCATTTTTTCTGTTTCCTTTCCGGGTTATAGAGATTGTCGCTTCTGTCCATTATTATACATCGCAGCCTTCTTTTTGCCAAGAGAACTATTTTTGCAAGGCGGGTAAAAATAATGCATTTTTTTCTAAAAAATCTTGCTTTATTCCGTATTCCATGCAATAGTAAAGACTGGAAAAATACTCCAGATATCATCAGCGGGTCCGGAAAAGGACAGAGGAGACGGCAATGCTGCCAAGATATTCCATGTTCCACCGTTTTCATCAGGCCGACGGTCTGCCGCCGCGCATCAAGGCGCCGCTGCAGGTGCGTTCCTGCGGACATTACATCGTCGGGGAGAAATTCCGGGACAATCCGTTCCGGAAGGATTTCCTGGAACTGTTCTGGGGAATTCGGGGAACAGCAAATATCGGAGTCGACGGCAAAGTCCTGAAACTCCGCGGGAAAACGGTGTTCTATTACCTGCCCGGAGATTTCCATGACATCCGGGCCTGCGAAGCACCGCTGGAATACTGCTACCTGACCCTGGACGGCAGCAATCTTGGCAACCTGATCGAGCAGTTCGGAATCCGCAGGGAAATCGTTCCTGCGGACGTCTGTCCCGTCAATCTCTTCCGCGAACTGGCGCATCATCTGGAGGAAAGCACGATTCGAGGAGAATATATGGCAAGCACGGTTGCATATCAGATCCTCACGCTGGCCGCTGCAGGCGTCCCTGCGGAAACTGGGGTGTTCACCCGCTTCAAGGAAAAGATTCAGGCCCGGTTCAGCGATCCGGAACTGACGATTCAGGGGCTCTCGGACGAATTGAAAATACACACCAGCACCCTGAACCGCTGTCTCAATTCGATTTCGGGCATGTCGCCGGGGGAATATCTGCTTTCGTTCAGACTGCGGGAAGCCTCCAGCCTGATCACGCAGACGGAACTTCCGTTCAAGGTCATTTCCTCCGAATGCGGTTTTTCCGACCCGAATTATTTCGCCAAGACTGTCAGACGGAAATTCGGAATGAGTCCCTCCGAACTGCGGAAAAACAGACAAATAAAATGAATCTCCAAGCCAAATGGCAAAAACATAAAATGACATTCTTTTACCCGTCTTGCAAGAATACTCCTCTTGTCCGGGAAACGAATCCTGTGTATAATAATCCCTGCCGCAAATAAATCCGGCTGAAGCCGGAAACGACAGGAGAATCAAATCATCATGGCCCCTTTTGAAATCCGCGGATTCAATCTCTGCGAAAGCATCCTCCGGCACTCGCCGGACCAGCTCCGCACCTTCTTCCGCCGCATGAAAACACTTCAGTTCAACACCGCCATCATCCATTACGACTACGGATGGAAGCGGCATCACCGGCTGATCCTCGACGAATGCCGGAACGCCGGAGTCGGAATCACGCTCATGACCTTCGGTCCCCGCACCTTCTTCTCCTATGCCCCGTGGAAGCCGCAATGGTTCGCAAAACGTCCGGACGGCAGCCCCTTCACAAAAAGACTCGAATGCGAAACCTATCCCTGCCGCTTCGAACCGGAAGCCCTCGAAGCCTTCCGCTTCGGCGCCGAACAATGGCTCAGAAGCCTTCCGACCGAAATCAGAAGAGTCCACATGCGCGCCGCCGACGGACTCATGTTCTGCCAGTGTCCGAAGTGCCGCGTCCTGCCCGAACACGAACGCTGGCAGCCCTTTGTGGAACTCTTCACGGAGGCCGTCCAGCGCGTGCGTCCCGATCTTGAATTTGAAACGGACGTCTATGTGAAACGCTACAACATCCCGGGGAACCGCGCTCCCTTCGCCGCCATGCAGCGGATCATGTACGACACGTTCTACCGGTGCGGATTTTTCCCGATCGGCTCCGCGCTCGACACAGTCGGACGCTCCTGCCTGGTCCAAGCCGCGGCGGAAAAGAATCCGGATTCCCCCACGCCGAACTCCTATCACGGCAAGCGTCTCGCCGAATGGACCAGCGCGTTTCCCGGAAAGGTCTATCTCCATGAAAACGTGATGGGGCAGGGACTGTTCGGCACGTTCCAGCACAACACGGGAGTGTATCTCCGCGACCTGGAACTTTATTCAAAACTCGGTGTGAAGGGCGTCTGCCTTGAAGCCTATGAGCCCGGCTATGCGAACTTCGCTCCCATGTTTGAAACGCTCGCAAAAGCCATGCGCGGCGAGGAAGTCGAACACCGCCCGGATGCGCTGGAGCAGATTCTGCCGCAGACGAACATGCGTCTGTTCTGTGACGATCTGAAGTTCCCCCTGGAAAAATATATTTCCGATCCGTTCGTCCTGCGCCAGGCCGATCTGTTCCGGCGGGCCTGGTGCACGCCTTCGCCGGAAGTCTTCCGCGAATATCTCGATTTCGCCTTTGAACACGAGGACCGCATGGATCCGCTGTTCATCGGATTCGGATTGGCGAGTTCTCTTCATTTCCGGAACCTTTCGGAAGAGGCTCAGAACTTTGTGACGCGCCGGAAACTCTGGGATTTCATGGAAGACATTCCCGGCGATCCCATCCCCGTCTGCCGCCGGATTCTCGAGGAACTTTACAGAAAGTCCGGTGCAATTCATGCTGACTCTGCCGTTTGTGTGGGATAACCCCGTTTCCGTCTGCGATTCCATGCGCGCCGAGACTGCGCGGAAGTCGCGCCTTCGCGCGTACATTGCCCCTTAAAGTTTGGAACGCTCCGCTCCGTGCTGGCGGCCGCCGTGCGCGTGGACGATAACGTGCCCAGCCGCCACACACATGCGCATGGATGGCGGGATGTCTTGCGGATCCCCCGCCCCTCGGAATGGAGTGATTTATTCTTCTGGGTTAATACCTCGCCCCTTGGGGCGGCT
>CAZHPP010000410.1:0-4026 GCA_964534535.1 uncultured Victivallales bacterium
GCGGCCGCGATGAGCCAGAGCGGAGCGTCGGAGGTGTCGCGGTTGCGGGCGTCCTGACCGTAAATGACGTTCAGGATGGTTCCGTTTTCGGCGAAGGAGGCGAACTGGCGGAGAATTTCGCGCACGTCGGAACGGAATTCGCGGGCGGAAAGGAGTCCGCGGCAGGCGATCAGGGTATCGCGTCCCCAGTCGAGGAACCACGGATATCCGGCGATCACGGTCTTGAGCTTTCCGCGCTTCACGACGAAGGCGCGCATGGCGTCGAGCATGGCCGTTTCGACGGAGCGGTCGCGCTTGCGTGCGAAGGCTTCCGCCGTGATGAAGACGGGGAGCGGCTTCCGCGGTTCGGCGGGAGTGCGGATTCCCGCGGCGATCTGCGCGCGGTCGCCGCCGTAGAACGGAATTCTGAAGAATCCGGGCGAATAGACGTCCGAATACGGATCAAGTCCGCGGTCGGCCTCGTTGGACTGCCACAGCATGTAGACCCATTCGTCGGCCCGGGTGAAATTTCCGGCGGAGACGGTCATGGAAAGCGTGCGTTCCGGAGCCGGGGCGAATTCGAATCCGCGCGGATCGGTGCGCACGCATCCGGGCCAGACTTTTTCCACGGCGCTCGCCTTGGTGGCGAAGTGGAAGGAACGGTCCTCGATGTCGGGACGGATCAGGAACTCCACGGGCGAGTCGTCCCCCAGATAATTTTTCTTCCCCCTGGCCGACTGCCGGATCAGCGAAACCTGAACGATGTTCTGTCCGGGAAGAATTCCGATTTTCAGCGTGGCGGCGACATAAAGTCCGTTGCCGGAGGGAATCTTGTAGTTCCAGAGTCCCGCGCCGTCCTCGGCGAACTCGAAGGAGGTGAGGCAGTTCAGCCCGACTTCCTGATTGCGCGCGTGGTAGAGCATCCAGATCCGGACCCGGCGGAACATGATGTGCCGGTCCTCGGGATAGTCAGGGGAAAGATTGGCCAGCAGGACGGCGTCGTAGCGGGAGGCCACGTTCGGGCGGTCGAGCCGCAGATGCACGGCCGCGCCCCGTCCGTTCGCCTGAAGGAACGTGAGCGGCGAGGCGGCGATCATGTCGTGCGGATAGATTCCCGGAGTCCAGTGAATGTCCGGCGCCAGGAAGAGAAGGTGTCCAACGGAACGGGTGAGCTTTCCGGATTCGAAGGCGGAGATGTGGAGTTCGGCCTCGCGGTGGGAATCCTCGGCGGGGACGGGCATGAAGACCGCGAAATGGCGGCCTTTCGAGTCGACCAGGCTGTCGTACTGGCCGACGATCTTCGAGCCGGTCCACAGCGCGGCGCGGAAGCGGAGCGGCGAAAAGACCAGCAGGAATCCGCCCGGCGGGACCATGACCGTGCGCCGGAGATCGTCCGGCCAGTTCCAGACCGCGTGGGAGCGTCCGGGAAATTCGCTGTTCAGATACTGGAAGAAGGCCTCGGGGGATTCCAGCAGCTTTTCGGCGAGCGGATCGGCCGAATCGAGGCTGGGCGTGACGATGGAGTTCCGGAATCCGCAGACGGCCCGGAGCGCCATGTTGCGCGCCTCCTGAAGCTCGGTCTTGGAAAGACGGTTGAAGATCACGCGTCCGGCCTTCTCGACTTCGGAAGCATCCTCGCGGCGGACGCTCATGCAGAGCACTTCTCCTGGCGCGAGCGTGAGCGAGAACCGGCCGTCGGGCTTCTTTTCGAGTTCCAGCGGGCAGAGCGTGATCAGGTCGTAGACGTAGACGTCGCCGAAATGACGGAAGACCGGCTTCCAGCAGAGCACGGATTCGTGTTCGCAGTCCAGGTTGACGGCGGCGACGACGCCCCGTTCGCCGGATTCGTCGGTGCGCAGGATCATGACGGCGTTCGGAGCGCAGCAGTCGAGGATCTTCGCCGTTCCGCCGTTGTGGAAGGCCGGATGCGAGGCGAGAATCGTGTTCAGGCGGCCGATGTAGTCGACCATGTTGGGCTCCGCGCCCCAGGAAAGGGCGGAAGCCTCGTGCACGTCGATCCGCTCGGCGGCGTACCATTCGACGCCGTTGGCAAAGCCGAAGGCGCCGTTGGAACTGGACAGAGCGCAGAGGCCCGTGCGCATCTTCGCCCAGGTCTTGGAAACAGCCGCAAGACGGGGATTGTCGTGCGTTTCGGCATAGTGGACCATAAGGCCGTCGCCCGCGCTCTGGGCCCACGCGGTGCGGAGATAGTTTTCCACCTGCTCCTTCGTGTAATTCTGGAAGAGTTCGGAATAGGCCCAGTTCATGTTGGCGGAGTCGAGCAGACGCGACGTGACGGCGGGATCGCCGCCGAGCCCCTCCAGCAGGAACACGGTGTCGGGATAGCATTCGCGGACGACCGCGATGATGTATTCCCACGCCGGGACGGGGATCATGTAGCCGGCATCGCAGCGGAATCCGTCGACCCCGCGGTGGCACCAGACCAGGAAGACCTTCGCAATGTACTTCCAGAGCTCGCGGCTGGAATAGTCGAGTGCGGTAAGGTCGTCCCACGTGGTTCCCCACGCTCCGGGAGAAACGATGGAGCCGTCGGGATTCCGCTTGAGCCATTCGGGATGGATTTCATGAATCCGGGCGGCCCAGCCGGTATGGTTCACCGCGATGTCGATGAAAAGCTTTCCGTTGTGGCCGTGGACGGCGTCGACAAGCTCCAGGAACTGGTCGAGCGGAGTGGCCTTGCGGTCGAACTCGGCGAGCGCGGGATCGACCCCGAGGAAGTCGAGGCTGGCGTACGGGCTGCCGAAGCGGCCCATGCGCGCATACACGGTCGGAGTGGGATTCACGGGGAGCAGATGCAGGATCCGGCATTTGAGCCGGTTGAAGATATGGTCGAGCTGGGCGGTCAGAGCGCGGAAGGTTCCGGAGCGCGGGATCACGGTGTAGAACTCGCGGTCGAGCGCGGCGACTCCCTCCGGCTGGGGCGGCGAAACGGTTCTGGACATGTTCGGCCCGAACTGCCGCACGAACGCGCAGTAGATGGAGTTGGAGCAGCAGAATCCGGCCGGGCTCACGTTGATGTGGAGATTGCTGCCGTCGGCCCATTGCGGAGCGGAGCCGTCCGCGGGTTCCAGAAAGCATTTTCCCTCGAAGTGTCCGGCCTCAATCAGGGCGAGGTGAAGCGTGTGGAGGCCGTCCCCCGCTCCGGTCATGGGGATGTCGTGCCAGTCCTGTCCGGCAGTGGCCATGCCGGTTTCGACGAGCGAAATGGTTTCGGTGCGGCGGACGGAGGCCTTGCCGATGTTGGTGCGGAACCAGGCGCGCCCGCGGCTTTCGCAGCGGAAGGTCACGACCAGGATGTCGCCGCAGTGGAAAAGTCTGTGGGAACCGGGTTCCGGAGTCTGGATCGGATTCATAAGATGCTGGCTCCTTTCAGCGCACGATGATTTCAAGCGGAACGGTCCGGAGCGGAAGCGAATTCAGCATCAGCCGCGCCTGAACGGCATAATGCCCGGGGTTCCGGAACTCCCGGACGCACGCAAGGGGAACATCCAGAAATGTGGAATTCTTCGGGCACAGTTCGAGCGGATAGCGCTTGAAGTCGCGTTCGGGAGCGAGCCGCGGATCGGGCGAATGCGTATCGTCCTTCCAGCGGTTTGCAGGCAGTCTGAGCGGGTCTTCGCCGGGCTTCAGCTCGGCCCAGGAGACCATCACGTTGAGTTCGTCCGGCAGTTTCCATTCGTAGACGGTCACCGGCTGGAGCCCGTTGTTGATGAGCTGGACGCGGATCACGGGATTCGGATCGGCGCGGTAGAATTCGGCCTTCTTGGAGATCACGCGGAATTCGAGCTTGTGGTTCATGATCTTCGGGTAGATGCGGTCGCGCGCGGCCTCCCGTTCGCGGGACTTCCTGTCGGAACAGCCTCCGCCGGCAATCAGCGCCAGCACCAGAAAAACGGGAAGGAGCCGGAACAGCATGCGGTTCATTCCTCCGGGTCCTCCCGGAAGAGGTCGGGAGATTCCAGCCTGCGGGAACTCCGGCGGACCGGGGGTCGCTTCAGGTGGAACAGCGCCCAGGCCTTTTCGGAA
>CAZHPP010000411.1:0-4024 GCA_964534535.1 uncultured Victivallales bacterium
CGGGACAAGATCAAGGAAATCGAGTCCGGGAAACTGGAACTCAAGTGACACATCCATGTCCCCTGCCGACTTCTCTGCCGACAGGCAGGAGCCTTTCCCGGCGGCATCATCGGCGCACGGCGGAAGGCATGACCGGCTGCCGGAAGATTTTAATCTTCTGAATATTTCATAAAGACCCTTGAAAAAACATTTGACTTTGCAATGCCGCGTGCTATTTTAAATACTCGGAAAATTTTCAGATTCGCTTGACCGTTGAATCTTGCGGCGGCAAATTCTGCAATGCGGCGATCCGGGCGGAAAACCGGACACGGCACGGCGGACTTGAGCGCGGCAAAACAGGAGTTTTGCTCTGATATCATGAAAGTCGTTCTGGCCTGCAGCAGTAAAAACGGACTGCTGAAAGAGTATCTGTGCCGATTTCCGAATTCCGGGAAAACCGCCGACGACGAACTGTTCGCCGAGGGTGACCGTGCTTCCACAATCGACGCCGTCAAACGGGCGATCGAATCGTTCGGACACACCGTAATCCCCCTGGAAGGCGACGATTCGTTCGGAGAGGAACTGAAAAAGGTCCGCCCCGATCTCGTCTACAACATTGCGGAAGGCCTTTTCGGAGACGTCCGCGAATCCTATGTCCCGACCATCTGCGAGAAGCTTTCCGTGCGGTACACCGGCTCCGGGCCGCTTTCGCTCGGAATCTGCCTCCACAAGGGCCGCTGCAAGGAAATCCTTCAGGCGAACGGAATCGCCAATCCGCCGTTCCGCGTGTTTCACCGCGGCGACGCGCTGGAATTCGGGAGCTTCCGCTTCCCCGGAATCGTCAAGCCCGCCGCCGAAGGCAGCAGCAAGGGCATCTTCGACAAGTCTGTCGTCGAGAACGCCTCCGCCGCCGAAAAACTCATCAGAGAAAATCTAAAGTTATACGACCAG
Organism: uncultured Victivallales bacterium; assembly: GCA_964534535.1. Taxonomy (GTDB): domain Bacteria; phylum Verrucomicrobiota; class Lentisphaeria; order Victivallales; family UBA1829; genus CAZHPP01. The sequence continues at coordinate 931 of CAZHPP010000411.1, forward strand.
CCCGTGATCCTGGAGGAATTTCTTCCGGGACGCGAGTTCACCGTCGCCATGATCGGCAACGGCGAATCCCTCGAAGTCCTTCCAATCGTGGAACTGGACTTCTCCCAGCTCCCGCGCAATGCCCGCAAAATCTACTCCTACGAGGCAAAATGGGTGTGGGACGTGCCCGAAAAACCGCTTCAGATCTTCCAGTGCCCCGCTCCGCTTTCCCAGGCGGACCGCACCGCGGTCGAAGCCCTGGTGCGCCGCACATTCCGCGTGCTCGAACTCCGCGACTGGTGCCGGATGGACGTCCGCATGGACTCCAACGGCGTTCCGAACATCATCGAGGTGAACCCCATTCCGGGAATCCTCCCCGACCCGAAAGACAACTCGTGCTTCCCGAAGGCCGCCCGCGCGGCCGGGTATTCCTACGCGCAGATCTTCGGGAAAGTGATCGGAGCCGCCATGAACCGCTTTACAGGGAGTGTCTATGAGACGAAGGCATAAGCTGTTCGTTTCAATCGTCAGCAATGCTCCCGGGAAACAGTCCAGCGACATGGACCTGATTTCCGAACAGGGCGTCGACGGAGAAGCCGACGCCGTGGAAGCCGCATGTAAAAAGCTCGGCTTCGGAACGGACCGCCTTTCCGTCTCCGACCCCTTCGACGCCGTGGAAAAACTACGCACCTCCGGCGCGGACATCGTCTTCAATCTCTGCGAAGGGCTCGACGGCGATTCCGCCTTCGAAATGAATTTCGCCGCCATGCTCGAGCTCACCGGAATCCCCTTCACCGGGGCAAGGCCGCTGCTGCTCGGGCTCGCCAGAAACAAGCCGCTCGCCAAGCGCGTCATGTCCGCCGCGGGAATCCGCGTCCCGGCAGGCGTCCATGTCTTCGACCGGCGCGACCCCGTGCTCGGAAAACTCGCCTTCCCGCTCATCTGCAAACCGGCGTGCGAGGATGCCAGCCTCGGAATCTACCACGATTCCGTCGTCCGTTCCCGCCGCGCCCTTGCCGAACGCGTCAACGCGCTCCTTAAAAAATATCCCCGCGACGGCATTCTCGTGGAAGAGTATGTCGACGGACGCGAATTCAACTGCGCCGTCATGGAAAAAGACGGCCGGCCCTTTCTGCTGGAACCTTCCGAAATCGACTTTTCCGGACTTCCCGCCGGCACGGACCACGTCACCGGATACGAGGCCAAATGGATGGAGGACAGCGTGTTCTTCAAATCCACGCCTCCCCACTGCCCCATTCACGCGCCCGCCGCGCTGAAGCGGAAAATCCGTTCGACGGCGGAATCCGTGTGGAACGCGCTCGGCGCCGGCGGCTACGGCCGCGTGGACATGCGCTGTTCCCGCGCCGGGGAAATCTATGTCCTCGAATACAATCCGAACCCGGACATCACGCCCGGCGCCGGTTTTTCCAAGGGCCTGGATGCCGCAAAGATCCCCTACCATGAATTCGTGCGCGCCATGATCGAAACCGCGCTCGCGAAAGGCGGCGAAGCATGAAAATCCGCCCCATGGTGAAGAACGACTGGAACGGACTCCTGAAAATCGTCCGGGAGACCGGCATGTTCACGCCCGCCGAAGTCGACGTGGCGAATGAACTCATGGAAATCTGGCTGAACCGTCCGGAACAGAAGGATTACATCATTTACAGCGCGGACGACGAGCGCGGAGAGCTTTCCGGCTATGTGTGCTTCGGCCCGACCCCCGCCACGGAATCGACCTACGACCTCTACTGGATCGCCGTGTCCCCCGGAAAGCAGAACCGCGGACTGGGGAAGGAACTGCTGGCCTTTGCGGAAAAGCGGTGTCACGAACGCGGCGGACGCCTGATCGTGATCGAAACCTCCTCCCAGCCGAAATACGCTCCCACCCGCGCGTTCTATGAAAAGCGCGGCTACACGGTCGAGGCCCGGATCGCGGACTTCTACGCGAAGGGCGACGACCGTCTGATTTTTACCCGGCGTCTGCCGGAACAGATAAACTGATTTGCAGAAACAGAAAATAACATCGAGGGCAAGAGAGAAAATGGAAAAATGGCAGCAGTCTCTGAGAAAGGCGCTCTGCAGCGTCGATTCTCTGGCGGAGAAGTATCACCTTCCCGCCGAACGTTTGCGAGAAGTGGCGTCGGCGTTCCGGTTCCGCGTCAGTCAGTATTATCTTTCTCTGATTCAGGAAAAGGACGATCCGATCTGGAAGCAGTGCATCCCGGACCCGAAGGAACTTGAGGGATGCGAGGACCTGATGGACGATCCCCTGAGCGAGGAAAAGCATTCGCCCGTCCCGTGCATCGTGCACCGTTATCCGGACCGGTGTCTCTTCCTGGTCTCCAACCAGTGCGCCATGTACTGCCGCTTCTGCACCCGCAAGCGCAAATTCCGCACGCCCATGTGCATCGACAGGGCCCACATCGACGAGGGAATCGAATACATCCGTTCGCATGCCGAAATCCGGGACGTCCTGATTTCCGGCGGCGACCCCTTCCTCCTCGAAGACGAAAAAATCGAATACATCCTCAAGAACCTGCGTCCGATCAGACACATCGAAATCCTGCGGATCGGCACCCGGACCCCCTGCGTCTTCCCGGAACGGATCACCCTTAAACTCACGCGGATGCTGAAAAAGTACCATCCCCTCTTCATCAACGTGCATTTCAACCATCCGCGCGAACTCACGCCCCAGTCGGTCGCGGCCCTCGGAAGACTGGCCGACGCCGGCATCCCGCTCGGCAGCCAGACCGTCCTCCTGAAGGGAATCAACGACGACCCCGTCGTCATGAAGGAGCTCATGCAGAAGCTTCTGGCCGCGCGCGTCCGTCCGTACTATATTTTCCAGACCGACCTGGTCTACGGGACGGAACATTTCCGCACGCCGGTCTCCAAAGGGATTGAGATCATCAAGGCCATCCGCGGCTGGACGAGCGGTCTGGCCGTGCCCCATTTCGTGATCGACCTCCCGAGCGGCGGCGGAAAAGTCGCCCTCGTGCCGGATCCCCTCGTTTCCAGGGACGGCAAAAAACTTAAATTCAGGAATTACTGCGGCGAGGTCTACGACTACCCCGATCTCTGATTCCTCAGACAGGACTCTGAATGGACTTCACGT
>CAZHPP010000412.1:0-4023 GCA_964534535.1 uncultured Victivallales bacterium
TTTTTGAGGTCGAAAATGAACATGCCCTTGACTTCGTTGTTCCGTCGAATCCGATTGAACAGGAAAACTTTAATGATATTGATTCGAGCCGTGCGTGGCTCAAAAGCCTTATAAAGGCCAATCCGCAGAAACAGACAAAGCAAGAGCCGGAAGTGTCAAGGTCTGATGCTGACCGTGCATGGCTTAAGAGTTTTGCAACTGGCAATCCGAATAAGGCGGAAAATAAAGAGCCGGAAGTGTCGAGGTCCGATGCTGACCGTGCATGGCTTAAGAGTCTTGCAACGGGCAATCCGGATAAAGCGGAAAAGAGAGAGCCGGAAGTGTCAAGGTCCGATGCTGACCGTGCATGGCTTAAGAGTCTTGCAAAGGATGCAAAGAATGGGCAGGTGGAAAAGATTGAAAATACAGAGGCCAAGGAACAAGTGCGTGAATCTGATCAGATGCCGCCTGACAGGGATTCTGTCTCTTCAAACGCTCCAATACCTCAGGAGGAGGATATCTTGGTATGGCTTGCGAGGGTTAATGCCGAAATCCGTGCACGGGAAGCAGAGGAAAAGGCCAGGAGGGATGCCATGGCACGGGAAGTCGAGGCGAAACGCAAGGAGCAGGAACTTCGCCGGCGCGAGGCCGAAGAAGAGAAGGCTCGAATTGATGCGGATACAAGGCGGATTGAAGCCGCCAGTCTTGAGGCAGAACGTGCGAAACATAAACTGGAATCGCGGTCCGTGACGAAGGGAAAAGATCGCGGCATGGATTTATAAAACGAGCAACCCAAGGTTCTGGAACACGAACCGGATTCTCCAATATAGAAATATATCATTTTTCCCATTCTGCATTCTTTCCTACTCAAAAGATGTTCTTTCATCGCATGAAAATCGGCATCCGATGTTGCTTTTCTGCTTTTCCCACATATATTAGAAATAAAGATATTGACTGGGAAAATTTAATGAAGAAAAGACCTGATCATCCACAACCATCTGTGCCGCATAATGCGGACAGAGTATTGGCATGGAATGAATGTCCAGCCAAAAGTTGTCCCTTAAAATCAGTACGCCGCCATTCGCTTGAATGCGGGGCTGTCTATGAGGCATTGCGTTCAGAACTGAATTTCCCGGAATCCCTGCTTGCCCCTGGAACATTGTTGTTTGCTCTTGGCCATGACTGCGGCAAGATTTCTCCTGATTTTATATGGAAAATAAATCCGGAGCTGGCAAAGGAATCACAAATTGGTTCTCCGATCGCCAGCTGCAGACATGAAAGCATTTCCGAAGCGGCTTTCCGCCAATTTTTCGGCAGACGCAGCGATCGTGCGGAAGTGGTCGTCGGGTGGCATCACGGGAAACATAATCCAAATGCCGATACAAATGACAGCTGGGATTACGGAGGTCCGGCTTGGGGACAGGAACGGGAAAACTTTCTGCAATGGGCAGCCGGATATGTGAAAAATATTCCGTCCGGAATGACCAATCCGCAACTTCTTCTTTCCGCCGGAATGTTATGCGTTGCCGACTGGATCGCATCCGATGAGAACAACTTTATCGAGGATCTGACTGACCGCCCGTTTGAAGATCTGGAGAAAGCAGCAGTTGAAGTCCTGCACAGGAATGGATTCGTCAAACCGGATTTTATTCAGGGACTGATGTTCGAAGACATCTTCCCTTTTCATCCGAATCCGGCGCAGGCGGCTCTTGCGGTTCAGGCAGACGGGCCGGGCATTTATCTGCTGGAAGATGCCATGGGCAGCGGGAAAACCGCAGCCGCTCTCTATGCCGCTTACCGGCTGATCGCAAAAGGCGTGAACCGCGGGCTCTTCTTTGCCCTCCCGACACGCCTGACCAGCGATAAAATTTATGAAAACGTCGAGTCTTTTCTCGGCAAAGTATCTCCCGGACAAAAAGCCCGACTGATCCACGGAACGGCATGGCTCAATCCTTCCGGCGGCGAAATGGCCAGCGGGGAATCCTGGTTCGCTCCATCGAAAAGGGCTCTGCTCGCACCATTCGGTGTCGGGACCGTGGACCAGCTTCTCAAGGGAGTCCTGAACGTCAAACATTTCTTTGTCAGACTGGCCGGACTGGCAGGCAAAGTCATCGTCATCGACGAGGTGCATTTCTATGATTCTTATATGAACTATCTGCTCATCAATGCATGCCGGATTCTGGTTCAGCTGAATTGTTCCGTAATTCTGCTTTCGGCCACGCTTCCGGAACGGCGGCGCGCAGAACTCATGAATCTGACCGGACAAGTTGAAAAGCCGTGTTATCCGCGGCTGACGGTCTGCAGAGATGCCGCTGTTTCAGAAACATGTCTGCCGTCTGTCATGCACAAACAGATAAAGACCGCGCGAATTGAACCGGACAATGTCCTTGAAAAGATTCTGAATGCCGCGGCAAATGGATGCAACTGCGCCTTGATTGTGAACACGGTCGGCGAAGCCCAGAAGTGGTTTCGTGCTCTCCGCGCAAAAATGACGGTGGGAAGATTCCCTTCCGGACTGCTGCATTCACGCTATCCGTTATGGCGGCGTCACCAGATTGAAGGATTCTGGCTGGACTCTCTCGGAAAAGACCATCCTGAAAAGCGGCCTCATGGAAGCGTACTGGTATCAACTCAAATTCTTGAACAGTCGGTGGATGTGGACTTTGACCTGATGGTATCGGACATCGCGCCATGCGACCTGCTTTTCCAGCGGCTGGGGCGTCTCTGGCGTCACAGCAGGGGAAATCGCCCGGCGGAAGAAGCCGAATTCTGCTGGATCGACCGCAAGCTCAGGGAAGCGGGAAGCATCGACGGGGTCAAGTCGGCATCCGGCGCATCGGGACGGATTTATCCGTTGTTCCTGCTTTACCGTACGGAAAAGATCTGGAGCGGGATTCCCGGACTGGAGCTCCCCGGTGATATGCAGAATATTCTGGAAGCGGATTACCGTCCGCCGGAAAGCGCTTCCGGGCTGGAGGCCGAACTGTACGACATCATGCAGTCTGACGTGAAAAACAAGATCAATGCGGCAATGGCAAATGCACAGCTCAGTCTGTTTTCGCAGCAGGCCGCCGCGGGATCCGACGATGAAGATGCGCCGACCCGCCTGATTGATGTCCGCCAGCAAGGTCTGCTTCTTCTGAGAAAATGCAAACTATGCGGAAAAGAGCTGTCCCTTGAACTTTCGGACGGACGTGTTCTGGAGTTCCGTTCCAGCGAACCGTTCCAGATTGAAAAGATGCGGATTCTGGCAGAGAATCTGGTCTCTGTGCCGACATGGCAGCTTGCTGATTCAGACTGTGGTCTGCCGGAACCTCTCGCAGCATATTGGAAGTTTGATCCGCCTGCTGCCGCTCTGATCCGGCCCGATGGTTCCCTGACTCTTCCGGACGGAGGAGGCGTGCTTTCGCTCAGATACAGCGATGAAGAAGGAATCGCATATGAACCCGATCAAACAAGAAAGGAGAATGATGAAACATTATCTGCTGACTGGTGAACCGTGGATCCCCGTCCTGAGACACGGGCACGAGGAAAATGTATCTCTGCTGGAACTCTTCGGGCAGGGGAATGACATTGCGGATCTTGCATTGCCGCCGGCGCAGAGAGTAGCGGTCATGCGCCTTCTGCTCTGCATTGTCGACCGTTCGCTTCCGATCCCGAAAGACTGGGATGAATGGGAGAAAACAACCGATGAGGCAATCGCATCGAAGGCGGCCGCGTATCTGAAACAATGGGAAAACGCCTTCGATCTTTATGGGGAGCATCCCTTTCTTCAGGCGGCTGGGCTTGAGAATAACGGAGCTTCGACACTGGACAAACTGGATTTTTCCCTTGCCAGCGGAGCGAATCATACGCTTTTTGATCATGGAGCATCGGAAAAAGGGAGACCCCATGATTCCGCCTGGCAGGCAAGAATGCTTCTTGTAACTCAGAATTTTTCTCCGGGAGGAACAATTGGTCCGAATATTTGGAATGGGCAAAAGACGAATGATTTGACGGGCAATACTGCATCCCCTGCGCTGGAAGGCAGTCCTTTGCATTTTT
>CAZHPP010000413.1:0-3995 GCA_964534535.1 uncultured Victivallales bacterium
GAATGAAGCAGTCGGGAAGCTGGTCGACTTCTTTCCATGACCCGCTTGCAATCCCGCCCGGCGGCGGTATGTCAAATTCTGCAACGCGCTTTGGATTCATACCGCCTTGCCGGACTGCAAAACTCCGGACGAAGTCTATTCCGGGACTTGTAATTCCCACAGCAGGGTTTATAGTAATGTCAAGGCGTTTACACCTATCATTTAACTAAAAACAGTCCAGCCAAACGGCAGGGCGCACAAAACCGTTCAGAATTTTTCATTGAAGAATCTACATTTTTGAAATAAGGGAGCCTGACAGTGAAGAAAGAAGATGACTTTAAGGGGTACCGCATCTATAATTATACCGCACCGATGTCCTGCGTTGATGTATACACGCTTATGGACAATCCGCAATTTGCCTGGCAATACGACAAAGTCAGCGAATGGAAGCACATACACGGATATGAATGGTGCAAACTTCTGCTGAAGCAGCCTCAGTTTGCAGACAGATGCGACAAGGTCGACGGCTGGAAATTGCTCAATGGTCTGGAATGGTACGAATTTCTGCTGAAGCAGCCGCAGTTTGCAGACAGGTGCGACAGATTCAATGGCTGGGAGCAGTTGGACGGCTGTCAATGGAGCATGCTGCTCTTATGCCGGCCGCAATTCGCTGACAGGTGCGGCCAGACCGGCGGGTGGAAAAAAGAAGGCTGGAATTGGTGCGATTTACTGATGAAACAACCGCAGTTCGCCGGAAAATGCGGCGAAGTCTGCGGCTGGAAAAAATTTAGAGGCTGGGAATGGAGCAAACTTCTTTCATATCAGCCGCAATTCGCAGATGAGTGCAGCAGTGTCGGCGGATGGAAAAGAATGGACGGCAGCAGCTGGAGCAGTGTTCTGCAGAGCCAGCCGCAATTCGCGGATAAATGCGGACTTTTCGACGGCTGGAGCAAAATCAGCGATATGGATTCTCACTGGGATTATTATAATTACTGGGAGGAATTGCTTTCGGTCCAGCCTCAGTTCGCCGGAAAATGCGATGAATTCGCAGGATGGGAAGAACTGTGCGGAATGGACTGGAGCAGGCTTCTTTCAAATCAGCCGCAGTTCGCGGACAGATGCAGTCAATTCAACGGAGAAAGAAAGATGTTCGGCTGCGATTGGGGTACCTTGCTCGTCAAACAACCAGTTTTTGCACAGAAAATAGAAAGCTGTTTGAAGGATTTTAAGGGCAGTGACTGGAGCGGGCTGCTGATGTATCAGCCGCAATTTGCGGACAGGTGCGGCCAATTTGACGCATGGCAGAAATTCAGCGGAGGCTCATGGAGCTATCTGCTTGGAGTGCAGCCCCAGTTTGCAGAAAAATGCGATCAGGTAAACGGCTGGGGAAAAATTAATGATGATGGCAGAAGATTTCTTCTGGACAGACAGCCCCAATTTGCAGAAAAATTCAGAAAACGCGTTCCGAATCAGCAATAGAAAATTAAAAAATGCCTGAATATAACAGATGCACTCTCCATGAAACATCTCTTGTGCGGTCGATATCTCAACCATTTTCTTTGGCTTTTCCTTTGTCTCGGGATTGGGGTTCGGCAAGGCTTTTCAGGGGGTAATGCTTAAAATGAATTTATGAACTTTTTTAACCAACCATCTGATGCGCTTATCGAAACTCATTTCAGCTTTTTCAGCTCAAAGACGTTCTCTGCCGGCGTTGCCGAAACATCCTTTTTTCGTCAGGACTTGGTGAATCTCTATTTTCAAAACAGAGATTTTTGCGGATCTTGCGATGTGTTTCTGTAAAGTATTGCTCTCTCAGGGAGTTAAAACTATTTCAAATCGTCAGGACTTGAGTGCTGACGAAACAGAGAAAAAAGGTTCTTTCCACGCCAAACACACTCTTTCAAGTCCGCAAGCACCGTTCTCTGTTCTCCGGTGGAATATGCGTAAAGCGTTCACAATCAGACACAAACGTAAATAAAACAATGCGCGCCAGTCTTAAAGACTTGGCGCGCAGAGAATTAGTGATGGTGGAGACGGCGGGAATCGAACCCGCGTCCTGAAGCAGCTTTACGATGGCGTCAACATGCTTTTTCCGTCTATATTGTTTTTCGTCCGTCCGCGTTGCCGACGGTCAGGCGGCTTTCAGACTATTCTGTCAGTTTCTCACGATAACAACGGCAGTCGGATCGTTATCGCCAGGGCACTGCCTCGTTCCATCCTCCTAGTGCCCGTCAGGGGCGGAACGTCACTGCAACTTAGGCAGCGAGAGCGTACTCTTCGTTCGCTTGTAATTTTTGACCGTTTGATAACGGGGCCATCGGTCGTCCCCGGCATGCAGCTGTCGCTCCGCCGTAACAGTCGAAACCTGTGCGTCCCCGGAACTCTGCTGACTTCCTACAATATACCCCGGATTGCAGAAATTGCAAACAGCTCCGGCAAAAAAGCCCCCCGATTCCGTCAGAACGGGATTGCTTTTTCCCCGGAAAGAGTGTATCTTATCGCCTGAAAAAATCATCAGGGAGCTCAGATTCATCATGCAGAAACTCAGGATCATCGCGGACGATAAAATTCCGTTTCTGAAAGGGTCGCCTCTGGAACAATATGCTTCCGTCACATATCTTCCGGGCGCAAAAATCTCACGCGCAGACCTCATGAATGCAGACGCCCTCATCACGCGCACCCGCACCAAATGCAATGCGTCCCTGCTCGAAGGCACGCCGATCAGATTCATCGCAACCGCAACCATCGGATTCGACCACATTGATGCCGCCTGGTGTGAAAGCCACGGAATCGTCTGGAAGAATGCTCCCGGATGCAATGCACAGTCCGTGGCGCAGTACATCACGTCCGTCCTTGTGAACATATGGCCCGATCCTGCCGGAAAGACGATCGGAATCGTCGGGGCAGGGCATGTGGGGAAGAAAGTCGAGGCCGCCGTGCGCGCGCTCGGCATGAACGTGCTCCTGAACGATCCCCCGCGCGCCGAATCCGAAGGCAGCGCCGGGTTTGTCCCGCTCGAAACGATTCAGAAACGATGCGACTGCATCACGTTCCACGTCCCGCTCGAAAAGGGCGGGCGCTGGCCGACGTTCCATCTGGCCGATGAATCGTTTTTCCGCGGACTCGGCAGAAAAGTCCTTTTCATCAACGCCTCCCGCGGACCGGTTGCTGAGACTGCCGCCGTTCGGAACGCCGTCCGGAACGGACTCGTTTCCGACGCCGTGCTCGACGTCTGGGAAAATGAACCAGAAATCGACCGCGAACTGCTTTCCCTGGTGCGTTTCGGCACTCCGCATATCGCCGGATACTCTACCGACGGCAAGGCCAACGGCACTTCCATGAGCGTGCAGAATCTGGCGGAATTCTTCGGAATCCAGGAACTGAAACACTGGTTTCCGGAAAACGTTCCCGCTCCGGCGCATCCGGAAATTACGGGGCGCACGCTTGCCGATTTCATCAATGCCTCCTACCGTGTGGCGGAGGATTCGGCCCGGCTTGCGGCAAATCCGGAAAAATTCGAGGCACTTCGGGGCGGCTATCCCCTGCGGCGCGAATTCAGCGCGTTCACCGTGAAGAATCCCGGTCGATTCGAATCCGTCCTGCGGAAGCTGGGGTTCCAATGCTGAATTTCTCCGTTTCCGTGATTGGGCTGGGGCTTCTGGGAACCTCTCTCGCCATGGACCTGGCAAGGAGCGGTTCTCGCGTCACCGCGTGGGCACGGCGTCCCGAAACGCGGGAAAAAGTCCGTGCCATGAAGATCTGTCCCGTCTGCGAAACTCCGGAAGAGGCGTTCCAGGCGGACCTTGCGGTGCTCTGCATTCCGATTCCGGCGATCTGCGAATTCCTGAAGAAATATTCGCATCTTGCGAAGTCAGGTTCGGTCATCACAGATATCGGCAGCGTGAAGGGCGTTGTGGAACGGGCCGCGGAAGGGATTCCGGGATTTGTGGGAAGCCATCCCATGGCCGGAACCGAAAAAAACGGATGCGAGAACGCCTTCCCCGAACTTTATGACA
>CAZHPP010000414.1:0-3992 GCA_964534535.1 uncultured Victivallales bacterium
CGCCCCGGATTGCCTGCGCCTGTCAGCGTAACACGGTTCTGCCCTGGTTTCATCGCACGGATCGGAATTCGGAAGCACAGGATGTCGTTTTTTCTGGAAACCTGCTCTGCTGGCTGTCCGTTCATCAGCAGTCCAACTGCGGGACCTGACGGGTCGGCAAGCTGAAGAAATGCAAGAAGCTGAGGTCCTCTGCGGGCTGTCTCAGGATGATTCAGATCGTCTCCGAACTCAAGCAGAAAATCTTCGGAGTGTCCAGCCTGAAGCATCAGAGGCGCATGCTGTGAAAGGCCTCTCAGTTTCATAAACTGATCTCCTGCTGCCAGATATGTACCGGGACCGGTGACCAGATAGGTGATAAAATAACGTTTGTCAAGAAAGCGCAGATCATGCAGATTGCCGATGAAATTCGACAGGTCGGCATGTTCATAATTGAAATAATATATCCCATCCGCTCCTGCCGTCAGCGCAGCTGCCGTGCGTCCATAGAGTGTTTCGACCGTGCCGCGTCTAAATTCAGGATGAGTCCTAAAATTCCAGCTTTCCTGTGACGGATAAAATTTGACTCCGTATCTGTGACAGAGTCCTGCGCTGCTTTGCCACGGATTCAGCTGGAAGAAGAATCCTCCGACAACAATGTCTACAAGCTTCTCGCGCATCCATTGCTCCACGTCAAGTCCGATTGCGCGGCAATACCCTGCTGAATCCGGTACTCTAATGGAAATCAGGATAGGACGTCCGCGTTTCCTGCCGATCAATTCTGCCGATTTCCGGATTTTTCGCATGCAGTCACTCATGATTTTCAGTTCTTTTTCAGAAGCCTGTCCGCCCTGAATGACCGATTTGAAATATTGCGGGAAACGACAGAAATCCAGCTCCATTCCATCAATTCCATAATCTTGCATCAGTTCAACGACAATGGATGTAAAACGCTCCTGGACTTCCCTGTGCGTAAAATCAACGGCACTCCAGTGCCCGTACCTGGTATGCTGTGCCCGAGTGCCCATCAAATATTCCGGATGTGCTTTCTTAAATGGCGGAAACAAAAAAGCCGCACTCTCAAGATTGTCATGTGTATCGTTGCAGCGCAAAGAAATAAAAAACTCCAGATTGTGCTTCCGGCTGAACTCTTCCGCCAATTTCAGCGGATCAGTCCCTTGAGCGAACAGTTCCCCTGTCACGTTGCGGGTATTGCGGTCGGAAGTGTCCGTCAGCAGCTGGTCACCGCATCTTGTGCGCGCAGTCAGATACCCGAATCCGCTTGAAATCGGACAATATGAAACGGTGTCAATTCTGCTTCCAGTTACAAAGTTCAGACGCTGTTTCAAAAAATTTTCTTTCGTTCCTGAAAGTTTTTTTGGAAAATACAAGGCATCGCATCCATCGGTATTGTAAATAATCTGACGTTTCCTCTCCATGGCTTCTGACTTGAGTTTCTCCCATTGCGCGTCAGAGAGCGGAGAATCGGCGAGCGATACAGCACAGACCAGCGGCACCATGGCCCAGCAAAAGGACTTCATCATGTTTTCTCCCGTTAATAACTCATTGCTGCCGAGGTATAATCTATGTAGCAATTGAAGCTTGCGGTATATCCAAGCCGATTAAATTCGGACCTCAGGGCTGAAGGTTCTCTTGCCCCGGCATGACCATCAAGATACAGAGAATTGACACGGCTGCTGTGACGGGCAAAGAGCAGTCCATAACTTCCCGTCATCAGCCATGCATAATTCTGGTCGAAATTTTCAGATAAATACATGTTGCGGTCCAGCGCATCTGCCATTTCAATCGTAACTGATGGATATCTGGCCTTTTTGCTGTTCAGCAGACGGAGCAGCGTAAGCCGAATCCCAATGTCCGTTCCGTAAAGCACATCCGGAAGGGTCATTGTCCCATAAATATTGTAGAGGCGTTTAGTGGCTGCTTTTTCACGCTGAATCTTGTTCCTGTTTGCCGGACACGACATAACCGAGGTGCTTTTGAGATAATTCAAGTCATACATGCAGCCGCCCCAGCTGACTGGGCTGACAGGTCCTACCAGCTTGTACTCAGAGTAGAGGACATGCATACCGTTGAAATCATCGGCATAAAATTGCATCGCCTGCCCGCAACTTTTGAGATTTGAGAGGCAGTTAACCTCAAGAACTTTCGCCCTTGCCTTGTTCAACGCGGGCAACAGCATTCCCGCCAGAATCGCAATGATGGCAATCACGACCAGCAGCTCGATAAGTGTAAAAATCCGTTCCCTGTTTTGGTTCTGCATCCCAACCTCCTTTAATTTATATTTTCAGCGCAGACGAGATCGGAAAAACGGTATTTCCCAATTTGGGGAAGAACACCGAACTCGTTTTTCTGCGTTTTCCCTGTTTCCAGCGCCCGCAGCAGCATTTTCCCTGCGATATGGCCGAGCTTTTCAAAGGATGTCTTGGATTCGCAGCAGACGAAAGTCATCTTGTCAAGTTCGGGATAGCCGGAAAGCTCCTTCCGGAATCTCCAGTTGTCCGTGACCGCGAGGACAGGACGCTTCGAATCGGGGAGGGCGGCAATGGCCTTCAGCGCGCTGTGGTAAAGGCCGAACGCGCCCTCGCAGATCAGGCCGTCGACCCCTTCGTCCAGAACGAGCCTGCGGAGTTCCTCCCCGTTTTCGCAGGAGCCGGAAATCCAGAAGGAATCCCGCCACGGCAGTCCTGCGTGTTCCAGTTCGGCCCGGATCGTCTTGAAATATCGGTCAATGGAACTCATATAGGCGATTTTCTTCGCTCCGGCTGCCATCATGGCCCGAATGATTTCGCGCTTGGGAACGATCGGATCAAGGCAGACGGCATTGGACTTGAAGTCAGATTTGAAACTTTCGGAGGCGAAGACGAAACGGTATTTTTCCGCGGCGGCCTTTTTCCATGCGTCCAGAGCCGGTTCTTCGTGCGAAACGATCCAGAGACATCCGTCAAGTTCGTACTGCTTCATCTGCTGGAAAAGTTCTTCGGTGCTGCTGAAGGAGAGAATCTGCGGAAGGATGTCCTGATTTTCCAGGAAGAACCGGAGAACGCCGCTGAGGATTCCCGGTTTGTCGATGCAGGGCGAACGGCTGCCGTCGCAGATCACGATTCCGATCCGGTGGGACCAGGGATGGATTTCCAGAATGCTCATCTTCCGGCGCTCGCCGCGCGGCTGGATGACATGCTCCCGGACAAGTTCCCGCAGACATCCGCGCAGGAGATAGCGCGTCACGCCGAGTTCTGCCGCAAGGTCGCGTTCCGAAGGAAGATGATCCGCATGGACGTTTTACTTCAGAATATTCATCAGGCCGAGGCGCAGGCGCGTTTTTTCCGCCGATCTGGAATGCGTTTTCATGATTCTCCGAAATCTGGTTCAGTTACAATTATACCATATTTTCTGAAAAAGTCAATACCGCAAAGAAAGAAAATGCGGAGAAGCCGGGGAAAAACATGTTCCCGTCCGCGGAGAAACAGAAAGCCCGGCGCGTGATTTCTCACGGCGCCGGGCCGGATGACAGACCGGAAAGGCCGGATCACATCAGCTTGTTGTGAATGTGCCGGTGATATTCCTGCAGGCTGTAGACCTCGAAACGGCCGAAGTCGTTCTTGTCCGTGAGCCCTTCGATTTCTGCGGTCATGCCCTCGAGCGTGGTCGTGACGGGGATTCCGCGGACGATGGCCTTGGAACGCATCTGGACTTCGTCGACCATGGCCTCCGCGCCGGTTTCCGTGGTGTTGATGATCCACTGGACTTCCTTGTCGTGGATGAGGTCAAGCACGTTGGGCCGGCCGCGGGAGATGCGGAAGATCGCGCGGCATTTGATTCTGGCGTTGCAGAGCAGGGTGGAGGTGCCGCGGGTGGCATAGATGTTCCAGCCGAGCTTGACAAGCTGCCTGACCAGCGGAATGACCTTTTCCTTGTCTTCGTCGCGGACGGAGATGAAGGCGGTTCCGTTGAGTGTGGGCATGCGGCTTCCGGCGGCGATCTGGCTCTTGAGGTAG
>CAZHPP010000415.1:0-3986 GCA_964534535.1 uncultured Victivallales bacterium
AGGGTGCAGGGCTCTTTGAGTCCTGCCGAGGGTTCAAGGGGCGAGCAGCCCATTGAATCTGTGGAAATAAAAAAAGAGCCCTTTCGGAAGATCACTCTTCCGAAAGGGGATCCGAATACTCGGATAAATCCTTTCTTCGGCAATATCATCTTGGTGATATCAAAAAGAAATTTGGTATCACATCAAATTTGCTGCTAAGCATTACTATAGTGCAACTTTCTAAAAATGCAAGCAAAAGAAATGTTCTTCAACAATATTTAACAGAGATGAGTTGGAATATTGATTTCAGGAAACAGCCGTTTCTGATAAGTTCCTGGAATTGCCATTCCCCTGGGACAAGACTGCCAAAACTCCGGCGCCGTTCGTCAGACATGTCGGACAAGTCGGACTCGTCCGACAAATGAGTGGAAGAACATGTACGGCAGGTCTGTGAAATGGCGGCATGGTCACAGGAAGGACACTTTTGTCATTGCTGTCCCCTGGGAAAGGAAATGTCCTGTCTTGTTTCCCTGCCCTGAACGGGCGGCGGAATGCAGCCGGGAGCTTTCAAGCCCCCGGTTTGAGCATGACCAAAGTTCATCCGCGGAGCTCGAAGAGCGACCCGCATCCCCCCGGCGATTTCCCGCAATTCAGCCTGCATTCAATTTTTTTTGGAAAAAAGACTTGCTATTTTGCGGCGCCGTGCTAAATTATAGCTTCACCTGAATCCGTAATAACCCGATCACGGACAGGTGGAAATGAGCATGTGTTTCTGGCGGAACGCGTGTTCGCAAGGACGTATCAAACTTTGAAAAACGGAAATTTGGAGAATTGAGAAATGAAGACGTATCTGGCAAAAGCCGGCGAAATTGAGCGCAAGCATGTGCTCTATGACGCGACCGATGTGCCGCTGGGCCGTCTTGCCGTCAAGATTGCGAATGCGCTGCGCGGCAAAGACAAACCGACCTACACCCCGAACACCGATACCGGCGTGTTCGTGATCGTGATCAACGCCGCGAAGGTCAAACTGACCGGCAACAAAGAGACGAAGAAAGAATATGTCGACTATACCGGCTACCGCAGCGGCCTGAAGACCAAGAAGGCCGAACTCATCCGCGAACAGAAGCCGGAACGCATGATCCGCGACGCCGTCTGGGGCATGCTTCCCCACAGCCGTCTCGGGCGCGCCCTCTTCCGCAAGATGAAAGTCTACGGCGGAGCGGAGCATCCGCATGCCGCGCAGAATCCTGAAAAAGCGAAAATCTAAGGAGACATTCGTTCATGAATACGAATTCGGGAATCAACAAGACCGGACGCAGAAAATCTGCCAGAGCCCGCATCACGCTCAAGGAAGGCTCCGGAGCCATCGTCGTCAACGGCCGCAAGTTCGAAGACTACTTCAAGACCGAAGCTCTCCGCGGATACATCTGCCAGCCCCTCGCCGTCACCGGCAAGGTCGGCAAAGTGGACGTTTCCGCCACGATTTCGGGCGGCGGTTCCGCCGGACAGGCCGGCGCTCTCCGTCACGGAATCTCCCGCGCTCTCCTCCAGCTCGACGAGTCCGTCAAGGCCGCTCTGAAGGCCAACGGAATGCTCACTCGCGATTCCCGCGAAAAGGAACGCAAGAAAGCCGGTCAGAGAGGCGCCCGCAGACGCTTCCAGTTCTCGAAACGCTGACCGTTTCAGGAGAACTTACAATGCCAAAGAAAGTCCGCGTCGCAATCGTCGGCGCTTCCGGATATGCCGGAGAAGAGCTTATTCGCATCCTTCTCAAGCATCCCTTCGCCGATCTGCGGATCATCACTTCCCGCTCCAACGCAGGGGCACCCGTTTCGGACGTGTTCCCGAAATTTTACGGCACTCCGCTCGCGTTCTCCGCGCCGGACGTCAAGAAGATCGCCGCAGAATGCGATGCGGCTTTCCTGGCACTCCCCCATGGTCTGGCTTCCGAATATGCGATTCCGCTCATGGAAGCCGGAGTCATGGTGTTCGACATTTCCGCCGATTTCCGCCTGAGATCCACCGCCAAATACAAAGAGTATTACGGCAAGGACCACCCTGCCCCGGAACTCCTCAGGAAGGCCGTCTACGGTCAGCCGGAACGCTATCGCAAGGCCATCAAGACCGCCTCCTTCATTGCGTGCCCGGGATGCTATCCCACCAGCATCATCCTCGCGGCGGCTCCGGTCCTCGAAGCAAAACTCGCGGAAACCAAAGACGTGATCGTCGTCAGCATGAGCGGCGTCACGGGATCCGGCCGCAAGGTCGATCTCCCCTACATCTTCCCGGAATGCAATGAAAGCGTGCGCGCCTACGGAGTCGTGGGCCACCGCCATCTGCCTGAAATCGAACAGGAACTGGCCGCCGCGGCCGGAGTCCCCGAAATGGCGATCAATTTCATTCCGCACCTCGTGCCCATGAACCGCGGCATCAATTCCACCATCATCCTTCAGCCGACCGCCAAATGCTCGCTCGACGCCGTCGCCGAAGGCTACCGCAAAGCCTACGGCAAAGAGCAGTTCGTCAAGGTCCTGCCCGCCGGAAAGCTCCCGGACACCAAGCACGTCTTCATGACTAACCGCTGCGAAATCGGATTCAATTTCGATCCGCACACGAACAAACTGCTTCTGTTCAGCTGCATCGACAATCTCACGAAGGGTGCGTCCGGACAGGCGGTTCAGGACATGAATATCCGCTTCGGTCTCCCGGAAGACGCCGGGCTCTGAGTCCGTTTTTCACCGGAACGGAATCAGCCTCAGTCCGACGATCCCTGCCGCAATCATTCCAAGGCACAGAAGTCTTGCCGCGGTTGCCGGTTCGCCGAATGCGATCATTCCAATGACCGCCGTGCCGACCGTGCCGATCCCCGTCCACACCGCATAGGATGTTCCCAGCGGCAGAGTCCGCATGGAAAGCGCCAGCAGAAAAACGCTTGCCGCCATGGCAAGCACCGTGAAGACGGAAGGACATAGACGCGTAAAGCCCATGGAATATTTCATGCAGACGGCCCAGACGATTTCAAAAATTCCGGCGGCGGAAAGATAAATCCAGCTCATTCGGGAAAACCCTTTCTGAAACATGGGGCCGTCCCCGATTGTATTCTGCCCGCGGGGTCGTCCCCGCGGTGTTTCGCATTCGGATAATATAACACTGACTTCTTGCGAAATCAAACGGCAAGGGGCTGCTCGCCCCTTCCACCCTCGGCAGGACTCAATGAGCCCTGCACCCTGCGCAAAAAAATTCAATTTTTTGCACCTGTCTTCCTATCGACACCTGTCGACCAGGGGGCAAACCCTCCGGTTTTCCCCCTGGACCCCCGAATCCCTGAAAGCCTATCCATGAGATGAGGCGGCACGGGCGAAGCGCCGAGGCGCTGAGCGCGCAGGAGCGGGGAAGAGTACTTTCGAGCCTTGGCGAGAAAGCGGCGAGAAAAATTTCGAGCCGTCGACCCCCGACGAGCACTAAGGCCGCGTTCTTCTTGCGGCCGCAGAATCCGAAAAACGTATCCATGGCATATCCTGCGCCCCGCAGACGGCATTGATTCTTTTCAGAAAGATTTTCACTTCACCAGGAAGAAAAAGTTTTAGAAATAATTGGGGATGGTCATTTGACATTTCCGCCTGAAGGTGTATATTAAGAGATACCTGACAGCAAAACGTCCCTATCGTCTAGAGGCCCAGGACACCAGGTTTTCATCCTGGTAACCGGAGTTCGAATCTCCGTGGGGACGCCAGTTTTGTCTGATGTTTCTGTTCGGCGGGTCATTTTCAGGGCTTCGCGCCCCTATCGTCTAGAGGCCCAGGACACCAGGTTCTCATCCTGGGAACACCGGTTCGACTCCGGTTGGGGGTGCCATTTTCACAGTGACTTCATTCCGCCGGAGAGATGGCCGAGCGGTTTATGGCAGCGGTCTTGAAAACCGCCAAAGGCGTAAAACCCTTTCGAGAGTTCGAATCTCTCTCTCTCCGCCATTTGTAATATACACAACTTTATGGGGTTTTTCGTGA
>CAZHPP010000416.1:0-3985 GCA_964534535.1 uncultured Victivallales bacterium
GCTCGGCTGTGAGATCGAACCTGCGGAATATGCAAAAAACAGCGGCGCTGCCGGCGCCGCAATGCTGGCTGAGGAGGCTGCAGAATGAAATATCCCGAAGTGACGGATCATGACAGAAAGGTGTTCCAGGAGGAACTGAAACCGTTCCTGCCGAAGCGGATTTTCGATGCGCATGTGCATATCGTCGACCGGAGAACGTTTCTGCCGGACCATGTTTCGGAACCGAAAAGCTGTTACAATAAGTTTGGCGGGGAACACACGCTCGAAACCTGCAGACGGATCTATGAAGAAATGCTTCCGGGAATTGAAGTTTCCTTCAACTGCTTCGGCTCGCCCACGGACGACGTCGACCGCGAAAAAGCCGCATCGATCGGGAACGACAACCGGCGCATTTTCGGCATGCGCCTGCTTTCGCCGGACGATCCGGCGGAACTGGTGGAGCGTTCGGTGGCGGAAAACCGGCTCGTCGGATTCAAACCGTATCCGGACCTCGCCGCAGCGGCCTGCGGAAAAGCGGTGCCGGACGTCGAAGTGAAGGACATGTTTTCCGCGGAGCAGCTGGCCCTGATCGACCGGAAAAAACTGATCTGCACCGTGCATATCCCGCGCCGCGGGCGTCTGGCCGATCCGCTCAACCGGAAGCAGATGGTCGAACTCTGCGAAAAGTGTCCGGGCGGAACGTTCATTTTCGCCCACATCGGACGCGCCTATTTCATGAAGAACGTCGTCGGCATGCTGGACAGTCTTGCAAAGTGTCCGAACGCATGGATGGATACCGCCATGGTCAATCATGCGGGCGTGATGCGCTATGCGTTCGATCATTTCCCGCTGGAACGGATGGTGTTCGGTTCGGATGCGCCGATCGCGTTCCTTCACGGAAAGTCGGTCGAGATCAATGACTCCTATGCCTATCTGATGGGCGAAGACTACCGGATCGGGACTGCCATTTTCGATTCGGAAGGCGCAGTCGATTTCGCGCCGTTCTACTATGAGCAGCTGCGGGCCGTTCTGGAGTGCGGACTTTCCAGAGGCAGTCTGGAAAAATTCCTCTTCAAAAATGCATTCGGACTTTTCACGAAAACAGCGGAAAGGCTTTACAGATGAATCGGAAGATCAGAATCGGGCTTCTCCCGTTTTACATCAAACTCTATGACGATGCGGTTCCGGAGTTCCATCCTCAGGCGGAACAGTTTGCAAAAATCATTGCGGAACAGTATGAAAGACTCGGTTTCGAGGTCGAACGCGCTCCGGTCTGCCGGATCAGATCCGAATTTGCCTCGGCCGTCCGGACGTTCGAGAAAAAACAGTGCGAGGCGATCGTCACCCTGCATCTGGCCTATTCGCCTTCTCTCGAATCGGCCGAAATTCTTGCAAAGACGCGTCTTCCGCTCGTCGTCCTGGATACCACGCCCGACTTCGAATTCGGTTTCGACGACTATGGAAAGCTCATGGCGAACCACGGAATCCACGGCGTCCAGGATATGTGCAACATGCTGATCCGCAACAGGAAGCAATTTCTGATCAATGCCGGACACTGGCAGGAGTCGGATGTCCTGAAGCGTTCGGCGGAATCGATCCGCGCAGCCGCGATGGCGTGGAAAATGCAGAATCTGCGCATCGGCGCGGTCGGCGGCGAATTCGCCGGAATGGGCGACTTCAGAATTCCGGATGGAACATTCGGCATGAAGATCATCCGCTTTTCCGGAACGTTCCCTGTCACGGAAACGGAAATCTCCGCAGAGACGGCGGCCGACAGAAAGCGCTTCCTCGCCGATTCTGTTTCGGACCGGGACATGCATGACACCGAGGCGGCCGGGCTCCGCATCCGCCGCTGGGCCGAACGCGAAAAGCTCGACGCCTTCACCGTCTGTTTCCTGGGGATCAGCCGGAAAGACGGCTGGAATGCCGTGCCGTTTCTGGAAGGTTCCAAGGCGCTGGCGCGGGGAATCGGCTATGCGGGCGAGGGCGATGTGCTCACCGCCGGATTCGCAGCCGCCGTCCTGAGCGAATTTCCGCAGACCACGTTTTCCGAAATGTTCTGCCCCGACTGGGCCGGAAACCGTCTCTTCGTGAGCCACATGGGCGAGGTCAATCTGAATCTTCTCGCCGGGAAGCCCCTGCTTTCGAAGCACCCCTATCTGTTCAGCGACACGGGAGATCTGGTGACGGCGTCCGGCATCCTGAAAGCCGGGAAAGCCCTGCTACTGAATCTTGCGCCCGGACCGGAGGGCAGTTTCACTCTGATTGCGGCGCGCGTGAAAATGACCGCGCCGAAGCGTCCGGCGCGTCCGCAGATTGAAGGCTGGTTCACGCCGGAAGACATGAGCATTCCCGATTTTCTGGAGTCGTACAGCCGCGCGGGCGGAACGCATCATCTTCTGCTTTCCTGCGATTCCGATCCCGCGGTCATAAAGCGTTTTGCCTCTCTGATGAACTGGAAATGGCAGGGCGTGAACGTCTGACGCGTGTGCCGATCTTTTTTTCTTTTCCCGCGGTTGAAAAGCGCCGGAATCCGCTTTATATTACGGGAAAACGAAAGGATTTTTCCGGAAATGACACCGCCTCCTCCGGTCCGCGCCAGCAAGTCGATCATGATCGTGATTTCGCTCCTCGTCTTTGTGCTGATGAGCCTGCTTTCGTGGGGAATTCTGCACAGGAAGGGGGTGGATTTCTATATGCTCCTGCCGTTTTCCGTGTTTTTCCAGATCGTCGCCGTGCTTCCGTTCTTTTCGTGGGGCAGGGCGTTCCGGCGCGTGCTCTATCTGGATGACAAGGGGGTCCGTCTTCATCTGGCCGAAGGTCTGGAGCGGAACTACCCGTGGAGCGAAGTCCAGGCGGTCACGATCAGCGTCCACACCGTCGTCTACACGAATGACGGCGGCCGCGTCTTCTTTTTCTGGAGCGACTGCGGAGACAACCTCAAGGATTATCTCGAATTCAACCCGAAGATCATCCGGCACAATACCGGCGATCTCCGCAATCCGAAAAAGAATCCGTGGATTGTCCTGGCCGCAGTGGCGATCGTGGTCCTGCTGATGGCCGAGTCCGGGACTCAGGCGTCGCCGCTGGTCCGGTATACGCTCATGGGCGCGTTCGGACTCTATGTCCTGGTCAAGTTTTCACGCTGGGCTTATTTCTACATCTGCAGGGCGTAGCCGGACATGCGCAGAAATACACGGATTCTGTTCGCCCTGCTGGCAGTTGCCGGCGTCACAATGCTCGTGTTCGCGCGCTGTCTGAACGATCCGTTTCTGGTGCTGTGGGACGACGGCAGGTTTGTCACCATGAACCAGAATCTCGGCTTCACGTTTGCCAATCTGCGGTTCTATTTCTGCGAGCCGTTCCATGACCTTTACACACCGCTCCCGATGGTTTCCCTGATGATCGACCATGCGCTTTTCGGATTCAATCCGTTCTGGTATCATCTGCATAATCTTGTGCTTCACGCGGCGGCGGCCTGCTTCCTTTTCCTGATCGTGCGCCGTCTCGGCGCGGGATGTTTCATTTCGATCTGCTGCGCGCTGCTGTGGTCGCTGAATCCGCAGAAAGCGGAGTCCGTCGCATGGATTGCGGAACGCAAGGACGTGCTCTGCGGCGTGTTCGCTTTCGCTTCCATGTACTTCTTCATGCGCGCGTTCCGGCAGGGAAAATGTTCGTATGCGGCCGGATTTCTGGCGGCGCTTTCGATCTTTTCCAAGCCGGCTTCGATCGCGCTTCCGGGCGTCTGGATCGTGTATGCCCTCTGCGCGGGAGGCTGGAAACAGGATTGGCGGAAAACCGTGCGGATTCTGGCATTTCCCGCCGCGGCCGCGCTGACTGCCGTGGTCTGGTCCGGAATCGTCACGGCGAAGACGAATCCGGGAGGCTTTGAACCGAATCTGCTGGTCCCGGTCCGCAATCTGCTGTGGTATCCGTTCACGGCGCTGGTGCCGTATTCTCTGAATCCGATCTACCCGACCATCGGTCCTGCGGGCGAAACGGTGCC
>CAZHPP010000417.1:0-3971 GCA_964534535.1 uncultured Victivallales bacterium
GGTCCGGCGAAATACAAGACGGTCGGCACGCCCAAGTCCCCGGGCACCAAGACCTTCGCGCTCACCGGACACGTCGCGAACACCGGACTCATCGAAGTCCCGTTCGGCACGACTCTCCGTGAAATCGTCTACCACATCGGCGGCGGCGTCACGGACAACTTCGGCCATGTGACCGGAGATGACTTCAAGGCCGTCCAGATCGGCGGACCCTCGGGCGGATGCCTGACTCCGGCGCACCTCGACCTGCCCATCGACTTCGACTCCCTCAAGAGCGCGGGCGCCATGGTCGGTTCCGGCGGACTCGTGGTCATGAACAAGCAGACCTGCATGGTCCGAATCGCGCGCTTCTTCATGAGCTTCACCCAGAACGAATCCTGCGGCAAGTGCGTGCCCTGCCGCGAAGGCACCAAGCAGATGCTCTCGCTGCTCGACGACATCGTCGACGGCCGCGCGAACGGCGAAACGCTCAAGCTGCTGGAACAGGTGGCGCATGCCGTCCAGCTCGGCTCGCTCTGCGGACTCGGCAAGACGGCCCCCAACCCGGTGCTTTCCACGCTGCGCTACTTCCGCGACGAGTACGAGGCCCACGTCTTCAAGAAGATCTGCCCCGCCGGCGAATGCAAGGCGCTCGCCCGCCCGGAAATCGACCCGGCCAAGTGCAAGGGCTGCACCGCCTGCGCCAGAAAATGCCCGGTCGGCGCAATTACTGGCAAAGTCAAATCCCCGCACGTGATCGACCCCGCAAAATGCATCAAGTGCGGCGCGTGCAAGGCGGCCTGCCGCTTCGGCGCCGTCAAAGGAATTTAAGGAGAAACTTCCATGACAACTCAGAAAACACTGACCGTCAACGGACGCACTCTCACGTTCACTGACGAACGCAACCTGCTCGAAGTCATCCGCAAGGCCGGAATTGATCTTCCCACCTTCTGCTACCACTCCGAACTGAGCATCTACGGCGCCTGCCGCCTCTGCCTGGTCCTGGTCGAAGGCAAGGGAATCATGGCCGCCTGCTCGACCGCGCCCGCCGAGGGCATGGTCGTCCATACGGACACCAAGGAAATCCGCGACATGCGCAAGATCAGCATCGAACTGCTGCTTGCCAACCACAACGTGGAATGCCCCACGTGCCCCCGCAGCGGCAACTGCTCGCTCGAAAGCATCGCACGCCGTCTCGGAGTCAACACGGTCCGCTTCAAGAAGCTCCAGAAGCTCCAGGACATCGACATGTCCTCGCCTTCGCTGATCCGCGACCCCAACAAGTGCGTGCTCTGCGGCGACTGCGTGCGCGTCTGCAAGGAACTCCAGGGAATCGGCGCGATCGACTTCATCAACCGCGGCTCCCACGCCAAGGTCGCGCCCTCCTTTGACAATCCGCTCGGAACCGTCGAGTGCGTGAACTGCGGCCAGTGCGCAGCGGTCTGCCCCACGGGCGCAATCATCCCGAAACAGGACCGCAACCGCGTCTGGGACGCCCTCTACGACAAGACCAAGACGGTCGTCGTCCAGATCGCTCCCGCCGTGCGCGTGGCCCTCGGCGAATACTTCGGCGCGGCCCCGGGCGAAAACATCGCCGGCAAGCTCGTCGCCGCCCTGAAGCTCATGGGCTTCCGGCACGTCTACGACACCAGCTTCTCCGCCGACATGACCATCTTCGAGGAGGCCACCGAGTTCATCGAGCGCCTCACGAAGGGCGGAACGCTCCCCATGTTCACCAGCTGCTGCCCCGCGTGGGTCAAGTATACTGAAATTTATTTCCCGGAACTGCTCCCGAACCTTTCGAGCTGCCGTTCGCCCCAGGCCATGTTCGGCGCGGTCGCCAAGAAGATCCTGCCGGAACAGCTCGGGATCAAGCGCGAGGACCTCGTGGTCGTTTCGATCATGCCGTGCACCGCGAAGAAGTTCGAGGCACAGCTGCCCAAGTTCCTGGTCGACGGCAAGCCCGAAGTCGACATCGTCGTCACCACCAGCGAAGTCCGCCAGATGATCGACTCCTGCGGAATTCATCTTTCCGAGCTGGAGCCCGAGGCGTTTGACATGCCGATGGGCTTCGCCACGGGCGGCGGCGTGATCTTCGGAACCTCCGGCGGCGTGATGGAAGCCGCGCTCCGCTATGCGGCGGAGAAGCTCGAAGGCAAGCCCCTCGAGAAGGTCGATTTCGTCGAAGTCCGCGGCATGGCCACCCGCAAGGAAGCCGTGCTCAAGATCGCCGGAAAAGAGCTGCGCGTCGCCGCGGTCCATGGACTCGCCAGCGCGAAGAAGCTCATCAGCGACATCCGTTCCGGCGCGGCGCATTACGACTTCGTCGAAGTCATGGCGTGCCCCGGCGGGTGCATCTCCGGCGGCGGCCAGCCCGTCGGCGCGACCGACCGGATCCGCATGATCCGTCAGCGCGGTCTTTATGCCGCCGACAAGGCGCATCAGGTCCAGAAGCCGCAGGACAACTATCTCGTTGCCCGCTGCTATGAAAAGTACCTCGGCGGAAAGCCCGGCTCGGAAGAGGCGCACCACGAGCTTCACACGGTCTACCAGAACCGCAGCCAGCTCTTCGACGCCAAGATCCCCGTCATGCGCGGCACCGCGAAGGAACGTCTGCCGATCACCGTCACGATCTGCGCCAAGCAGGACAACTGCCCCGGCCAGCTTCTGCTCGGCATGATCGCATCCTACGTCAAGAAGAACAGCTACACGCCCATGACCGACCTCGACGCCGCGTTCTCCTCCCGTTCCGAAATGGACGGGACGATCTGCGTGACCGTCGGAACCCAGGTCGTCGAGCGCACCAGGTTCACCAACGCCACCAACACTCTGGAGCAGCTCCAGAACCAGGCCGCGTTCGTGAACATCACGGCCGCGATCGACGCGGGAATCGCCGCCATCAAGAAGGCGTGATTCCTTCCGTCATGCGGGAAACGCCGCCGGCTTTCAG
This sequence comes from uncultured Victivallales bacterium, assembly GCA_964534535.1. Lineage (GTDB taxonomy): Bacteria > Verrucomicrobiota > Lentisphaeria > Victivallales > UBA1829 > CAZHPP01. Next base: position 2,927 of record CAZHPP010000417.1, read on the forward strand.
GCCGGCGGGTTTTCCTTCCCGGAGAAGTGGGAACCATTTCTCCGCGAAGGAAAACGGAGATCCCGGCTATGGCAAAAAATAAGATTGTGATCTGTCTCGGAAGTTCGTGCTTTGCGCGCGGAAACTCTCAGAATGTGGACATTGCGGAAAAATTCTTCCGCGAACGCGGACTTTCGGAGGAGGCCGACGTCGACCTTTCCGGAGGCCTCTGCACCGGGCACTGTTCCGACGGCCCCATCGTGGTCGTCAACGGAAAAATCTGCCGGCACGTCGATGCCGGAGCCATGCTCGATCTTCTCAACGGACTTTATCCCAAAACATGACGCGGGAGGCATGCCATGGATTCGAACTCTCCGGTCTATACGATCGAAAACAAGTGCCAGGACTGCTACAAGTGCGTCAGACACTGCCATGTGAAGGCCATCCGGATCGTGGACGGCAAGGCCTCCGTGATCCCCGATTCCTGTGTTGCGTGCGGCGAATGCGTGAAGATCTGTCCGGCCCATGCCAAGCGGATCCGTTCTGATCTGGGTCGTCTCAAACTTCTGCTGAATTCCGGAATGCGCGTCTACGCCTCCATTGCGCCCAGCCATGCGGGATTCTTTCCCGGAATCGGGATCGGCCGCCTGACCGCCGCGCTCCGCAAGCTCGGATTCGCCGGAGCGAGCGAGACCGCCCACGGCGCGGAAGCCGTCAGCGCGGCTACATGCGCGGTCCTTGCAAAAACGGATGCCCCCCTGCTGATTTCCAGCGCGTGCCCCGCCGCGGTCGACTTCATCCGCCGCTACATGCCCGAATTCAGCGACAGGATCGTGCCGCTCGATTCCCCCGTGCTTGCCCACTGCGAACTTCTCCGCAAGCAGTACGGCCGGGACATCGGCGTCGTCTTTTTCGGCCCCTGCGCCGCAAAGAAGAACGAATCGGACCGGAATCCCGGAAAACTCAATCTGGCCCTGACCTTTTCCGACCTCGAGGACCTGCTTGAAGAGGCCGGAATCAATCCGGAACCCCTGGAGCGCGAACAGCCCGGGGCGGGAATGCGAGC
>CAZHPP010000418.1:0-3966 GCA_964534535.1 uncultured Victivallales bacterium
ATCCGGGGAATACGAAGCATCCCTGGAAATGAACTGGTAGGATTTGGTGCGGACACGGTCTTCGAGATACATCAGGACCGCATTGTATCCGCTGGAGGAGGCCAGGTCAATGAACGTGCGGATGAATGCCGGAGTCTCCTTCTGCCGGGCAAGGTCGAGCTGGGCGATTCTGAGTCGGAATGAAGACATGGCGTGTTATCCTTTCCTGACGGGCAGCCAGGCGAGGACCTTCTGAATCCATTCGTCCCAGAACTGCCAGTTGTGGTTGCCGGGGCCTTCGTAATATTCGAGGTCGAATCCTTCGCCCCGGAGAAGGTCCCTGTATTTGCGGTTGACGGCAAGGAAGCCGTCGTCCTTTCCGCACGCGAAGAAGAGCTTCGGCGCGGGGATCCCGGACTTTGCGAGTTCATGTGCGCGGAACGGCAGGTCGTCTTCGCTTCCGCGGATATTTTCCGCGGTGCCGAAGACCTGCCGGAACAGATCGGGATTTCCGGCGCGGAGCCAGTCTTCCGGCTCGAACGCCCCGGAAAGACTCGCGGCGGCCGCGAATTTTTCCGGACAGTTCAGCGCGAGTTTGAGCGCGCCGTAGCCGCCCATCGAAAGGCCGGCCGCGAACGTGTCCTCGCGCTTCTGCGAAACCCTGAACAGACTGCCGACGGCGGCGGGCAGGTCCCGGGTCATGAAGCTCCAGTATTTCATGGAGGGGTTCATGTCCCGGTAGCAGCTCCGCTGGACGGCGGGCATCACCACGGCGATTCCGCGTTCGGCCGCATAGCGCTCGATCGAAGTTCTCCGCATCCAGATCGTCTGGTCGTCCGACATCCCGTGCAGAAGGTACAGCACGGGCGGAAGCGGGGCGGCCGAGTTCGTCTTCATGCCGATCAGGCTTGCGGAAACTTCGGGAAGGATCACTTCCATCGAGGTCGCAAACCCGAGGGATTCGGAAAAGAAATCGCAGGTGATGTGCGCCATGGTTCGGTGTTACTCCTTGATTTTCCAGTCGAGCGCGCCCGTGGGACACTCGTCCACGCAGGCGTGGCACTCTTTGCATTGGAGCGGGAGTTTCGCGCCGAGGCCGGTGGAAATCCGGGTGGCGAAACCGCGGTTCATGACGGCCAGCAGGTGCTTGTTCACCACTTCGGCGCAGACTTTCACGCAGGTGCCGCAGCGGATGCACTTGTGCGCATCGTAGAGGATGGCGGGGTGCTCGCCGGACACTTTCGCATTCGGCTTTTCGCCCTGGAACATGTCCGGCTTCACGCCGAGTTCCTGCGAATGCTTGCGGAGCTTGCAGTCGCCTTTGCCGGTGCATGAGCACTCGATGCAGCGCTTGCCTTCCGCCATAATCTTTTCCGCCGGAATGGTCGGGAAGAGTTCCTTGAACGTGGTCTTGCGGTCCTTGAGGGAGATGAACTCCGGCTTGACGCGCGCGCTCTTCGAGACCGGGTGCAGCAGCACCAGGTCCTTTTCCGAAAGCGAACTCCAGTGTCCGCGGGAAACATTGAACGCCGGCGGTTCCGTGTGCGGGCGTCCCGCCAGGAAGTCGAGCGCGGAATCCGCGGCCTTGTGTCCGGAAGCGACTCCTTCCACGACGGTCGCGGGGCCGGAAACGCAGTCGCCTGCGGCGAACACGTTCGCATGGCCGGGCGCCTTGACCTTCAGGTCGTTTTCGTCCGCGTCGATTTCTCCGTGACGGGTTGCGGAAAGTTCCTTCGGGCAGACGGTCTTCTGGCCGATGGCCGCGATCACGGTGTCCGCGACGATTTCAAAATCGGAGCCAGGAACGGGTTCCGGCTTGCGGCGTCCGGATGCGTCCGGTTCGCCGAGCGCCATTTTCTGGCAGGTCAGCACGAGCCGGCCTTCGGCGTTCTTGCGGAGCGAAACCGGCGCGGTGAGAATCTGAAGCGTCACGCCTTCGTCCATGGCTTCCTGGACTTCGGCCTGCTGCGCGGGCATTTCCTTCTGCGTGCGGCGGTAGAGAATCGAGACTTTTCCGCCCATGCGGACGGCCGTCCTGGCGCAGTCCATGGCGGTGTTGCCGCCGCCGACCACGAGCGTCACGCCGGGGTTCGGCAGGTTCTTCCAGTTCTTCTGCGCAATCTCCTCGAGCCAGCGGATTCCCTGCTGGGCGAACTCTTCGCCTCCGATGCGCATGGCGCTGGGCGACCAGGAGCCGACCGCCGTGATGACGGCGTCATACTCTTTGGAAAGCTGTTCGAGCGTGATATCCTTCCCGAGCTCGCAGCCGAACTTGAATTCGATTCCGAGCTTCGTGAAGTGGTCGAGCTCCTTCCGGAGCGTGGCTTTCGGGAGACGGAATTCAGGAATGCCGTAGCGGAGCATTCCGCCGGGTTCCTGCTGTTTGTCGCAGACGGTCACTTTTGTTCCGGCGAGCCGCAGATAGTAGGCCGCGGAAAGTCCCGCGGGACCGGCGCCGACGACGGCGATCCTTTTGCCGTTGTCCGCCGCGATCTCCTCCATATACTTGTCATAGAAGAGGTCGGCGGAAAGACGCTTGAAATCGTTGATGGAAACCGGCTTGGAATCGATGTTGCGGCGGCAGTCGCGTTCGCAGAAGCGCGGACACACTCTGCCGATGGACATCGGCAGCGGAATGCGCTTCTTGATGATTTCGAGAGCTTTGAGAAAGTCGCCCTGGCGTCCGGCGCGCACGTACTCCTCGACGGAGGCGTGGGCGGGGCAGGCCATGGTGCACGGGGCTTCGCAGTCGCCCGTGTGTTCGGAAAGCAGCAGCCCGAGCGCGGTGCGGCGCATGGAAAGCACCTCTTCGGAAGAGGCGTCGATGCTCTGGCCTTCCGAGGGGCAGGCGGAGCAGGAGGGCAGAAACTTTCCGGTCTTGTTGTCCTTGACGAGACAGACGAAGCACGAGGTCGTGCGGGAGACTTTCGAATTGTAGCAGAGCGTGGGGATGTGAATCCCCGCTTTTTCGGCGGCCTTGAGGATGGTTTCGCCCGGCTGGGCGACCTGCGGCTTGCCGTCGATCATGAAGTGAATTTCAGCCATGATGATGAATTACTCCTTCGTTCCCTTGGCGTTTGAGTTGAAGCCCTGGCCGCGCGGGACGCGGGAGATGGCTTTCTTCGGGCAGAGCTCCTTGCAGGAATCGCAGCGCACGCATTTTGCGTTGTCGATCACAAAGTTTTCGGAGACTGCGCCGTTCGGACAGGTCTTGCGGCAGAGTCCGCACTTGATGCACTTCGCGGTGTCGAGTTTCAGGTCGACGAGCGCGGAGCACTGGAGCGCGGGGCAGGTCTTGTCCTTCACATGGGCGAGATATTCGTTGCGGAAATAGCGGATCGTGGAAAGCGCCGGGTTGGGCGCGGTCTGGCCGAGTCCGCAGAGCGCGCCCTTGCGGATCTTCGGACCGAGGTCCTCCAGAAACGCGATGTCCGCTTCCGTGCCTTTGCCGGCCGTGATGCGTTCGAGCGTCTCGAACATGCGCTTGGTGCCGACGCGGCAGAACGTGCATTTGCCGCAGGATTCGCGGTGCGTGAACGAAAGGAAGTAGCGCGCCGTCTCGACCATGCAGCGGTTGTTGCCGATCACGATCAGTCCGCCGGAGCCCATGATCGCGCCGAGCTCCTTCAGGGAATCGTAATCGACCTTCACGTCGAACTTTTCCGCGGGGATGCAGCCGCCGGAGGGGCCGCCCGTCTGGACGGCCTTCACGCTTCCGCGCTCCGCGCCGCCGATGTCGTAGACGATCTCCGCGAGCGTGATGCCCATCGGAACTTCGGTGAGTCCCGGATACTTCACGTCGCCCGCGAGAGCGAAAATCTTGGTGCCCTTGCTTTTTTCGGTGCCGGTCTTTGCAAATTCGTCGCCGCCCATGTTGATGACGACAGGCACGTTGGCGAACGTTTCGACGTTGTTGATGGACGTCGGGAATCCGTTCCAGCCGCTGTCCGTGGGGAACGGCGGACGGAATCTCGGAGTTCCGCGCTT
>CAZHPP010000419.1:0-3958 GCA_964534535.1 uncultured Victivallales bacterium
TTCCCGTTTGAGCGCGGCGAAATGCCAGTCGAACTGGGGCAGCAGGAATCGTTCGAAGACGGCGGGAGTGCAGCCTTCCCCTTCTTCCATGGCATCCAGAATGCACGCCTCGCGCACGGCTTTGGAGAACGCGGCGGCATCGCGCAGAGTCGGGAAGATGCGTTCCGCGGCGGAAAATTCGCGGTCCAGGGTATCAAGCTGGGCAGCGGAAAGCGCGCCCGATTCCAGCAGCTGGAGTGCGGTCCGTTCTCCGCCGCCGATCCCGAAGCAGATTCCCTCCGGATCGGCGGAATCCCGCAGGACTTCGCAGGCGCGGGTCAGCGCCAGATGCCGGCGGAGGGCCGAATCCGTCTGTCCGTCCTCCAGGTCGAAGCGGATTTTCCAGGCGGTGATCCATTCGAAGTCGGAAAGAATGCAGACGGGCGTTTCCATTCCGGCGGACTCCGTTCCGAACTCGCGCGGCCATTTCGGGATGCGCCCGGAAAGCATGGCTTCCAGTCTGGCGATTTCAGGGGAATTCAGAATCTTCCGGAATGCCGTGTTTTCCGCGGGAGTGAGCGGGGAATCGGGATTCGGCCTCTGGCCGCCCCGTTCCCAGAGCCGGTCGGCGGCGGAGGCCAGAGCCCCGGCCTTCTGCCAGAATCCGGAATCCGGCTTTTCGCCTCCGTAATAGAGTTTTTCCAGGGCCGGACGGCTGATCTGGCGGCCGTACCGGACAATCAGTTCCGTGCGGGCGAGGTCCGCCTGAGCGTAAGTCCAGCAGGCCATGCAGAGCGATCCCGCCCAGCACAGTCCGCAGGCAATCCAGAGAATCTTGACCAGACGCCCGAACATCCAGCTCATCGGGAGAGTCGACGACAGTGAAAACGCCTTCGCAAGGGAAAGATACCATGCCGCAAGAAAAATCACGCCCGCGGCCGCGGCGGCCGCATATCCCCACAGCGGTCCTGCGTGCCCCGCGAAGGCGGCGCACGCGCTGCCGGATGCCAGCGTGCACAGATAGAGGTTTCCGCCGTATGCCGCGGAATCCGGGCTCAGGGCAAATTCCAGCACCTGCCGGAGCGGGATGATCCCCGCCATCAGGAATCCCGCCGAACAGGCCGCGTACTTTGCGCTGTCTCCGGCGAGGCAGAACATCGGCAGCAGGATCAGGAACACCAGAATCCCGGAAAGGACGGCGGCCGGAAGAAGACCGCCTCCCGTGAGCGGCAGAAGGCACAGTCCGAGCACGGCCCACAGCGGGAATGCCCAGAACAGCACATCCGGATGTTTCGGATGAGTTTCCGTGAACCGTTTCCGGTACAGACGGAACAGCGCAGAAACGGCAAAGATTCCGAAGACCGCGAACACCCATGCCGGAATCAGGTACAGATACTGCGGCATGGCCTCGTGAATCCTGACTCCGCAGAATTTCCGGATGATTCCGAGCGTCCACAGTCCAGAGAGCAGCGACAGCGTCAGCCATGCCAGCAGTCCGGGCAGGGAAAGCGCGAAGAACGCCTTCTGTTCGGGCGTGCGTCCGTAAAAAAGCCGTTCCAGCATTTTCGGATCCATGAGAAATCCTCCGTCACCGGTATATTAGCATTCCGGATGCCGAAATGCAAGCCGCATTTTCCGCGAAAAGGAGCGCCCGTGCGGTTTCGGCGCGGGGGACAGCTGCGTTCCCGCCGAATTTTCCGGTCCGGCATTGAAAAATGTGTTTTGAATGTTACATTACTTTCAAAATTGGCACATGAACCCGATTACGGAGGCGGAACCGAAATGAGCGAAGGCACACACAGTTTTCACGAGTACCTCAAATCCAACAACATTCTCTGCGGAGTCCGGGACCTTCCCGGACGCGAAGTCCTGATCAAGCTGCTCAGCCTCCTGAAGCGCCACTTCCCGGAGCTCGACATTGACGACGCCACGGCCGAAGTCCTGAAGCGGGAGGAGATCATGCCGACCGTGATCGCCCCCGGACTGGCCATGCCTCACGCCCGGCTCGAAGGACTTTCCGAACCGCTCGTCGCCATGGCGTGCTGTCCGGAGGGGGTCGATTTCTCCTCCGGCGCGAAGGTCCGCCTCATGGTCCTGATGCTGACCCCGATCGACGACCCCAACCTTCACATGCAGCTGATGGCCGCGTTCGCCTCCGAATTCGGGAAGCGCGGCGGAGACGTCGGGGAAGTCGCGGTTCTCCGCTCCGGAACCGACGTCACGAACTGGTTCGCCGGCGGAAAGTTCCTCATGCCCGAATACCTGACCGCAGGAGACGTGATGCATGAAAATCCCGCCGTCCTGCATGAAACGGACACCTTCCGCGAGGCGATCCGGATGTTCGCCACGAACCGCGCGGTCGAATTTCCCGTCATCGACAAGGCCGGCGACCTCCGCGGAGTCGTTTCGCTCGGCGACCTGCTGAAATTCTGTCTGCCGGAGCATCTGCTCTGGATGGAGGACCTTTCCCCGATCTACCGCTTCCAGCCGTTCGCCGACATGCTCAAGACCTCCGGCGACACCCGCGTCGCGGACATCATGCGGGAGGAGTTCATCTCCGTCGACGAAAAGGTCCCCGCGATCCAGCTTGCGAAACTCTTCCTTGTCCACAAGGTTCCGCAGCTGATCATCACGGATTCTTCCGGACACCTTGCCGGAGTCGTCGAAATCAAGGAATTCACCACCCGTCTGTTCTGGGAATAACCGGAAAGGATCACCGGAATCATGGAAGAAGAAACAACCTCGTCGGCACTGTCCCTGAAAACTCTGGTCGGCCGCTTTCTCATCCTTCTGGGAGTGAGTCTGCTGGTCGGATTCGGAGGTGCCGCAACCGTGCTGGAATCGCATCAGGCGGTGGCGTGCGCCGTGTTCATCGCGATCATTTTCGGAACCCTGTTCTTCTGGAAGTTCCGTCTGGCGATCGCGTTTCTGGGGCTGTCCGTGCTGATCCTCACCGGGTCGCTCAACATTCCGCACTTCGTTGCGTCGTCCTCGCTGGAAGTGATCCTGTTCCTGGTCGGCATGATGGTGATCGTGGGGGCGCTGCGCGACCTGGGATTCTTCACGTGGATCGTCCAGCTGATCGTGGCCATGCCGAACCTCACGGGGAAAAAGTTCACCGCGGTGACGGCGCTGGCCTCTGCGCTGCTCGCGTGCGCCGTCGACGAGGTTACCAGCATCATCTTCATTTCCACGCTGATCTTTCAGGTCTGCGACCGGCTCAAGCTGAACCCGACCCCCTACATCCTGATTTCGGTGCTCGCCACGAACGTGGGCAGTTCCGGGACCATGATGGGCAACCCCGTGGGCATCTACATCGGCACCAAGGGCCAGCTCACGTTCGGCGACTTCATGATCTGGTCGTTCCCGCTGATGCTCGTCTCGCTTGCGGCCGTGATCCTGGTCCTGCTCTTCATCTACCGGAAGCAGCTGAAGGAGTTCGACGTGCATCTGAAGAACCGGCTGGACCAGGGGCTCACGCTCGCGCCGGTCGTTTCCGTGCCGTACAAACCCGGACTTCTGCTGATCTCGCTCACCGTGCTTGCCATCGCCTCCCACCACCCGCTGGAAAGCCTGCTCGGCCTTTCCAAGAACAGCGTGCTCATCATCACGCCGCTGATCTGTTCCGCCGTGGTCATGATCATCAAGCAGAACCGCGCGCGCTACTATATCGAACACGAAGTCGACTGGTGGACCCTGGTCTTCTTCATGCTGCTGTTCGCCGTGGCGGGAACGCTGCATTACACCGGGGTCGACGTCGTGATGGCGCAGTACTTCTCGAAGGTCTGCGGGACTTCCACGACCGCGCTCGTGCCGTTCATCTTCGGGGTGTCTGCGGTGGGGTCCGCGTTCATCGACAACGTGATCTATGTGGCCGCGTTCAGTCCCGTGATCGAACAGCTCGGCACGAGCATCAAGGACTTTCCGCTGTGGTGGGCGCTGCTGTTCGGCGCGTGCTTCGGCGGCAACATCACCATGA